>JAKOOD010000018.1 GCA_022701635.1 Burkholderiaceae bacterium
GTGCGGCCACGCCCGTTGCCGACCAGGTCGCTGTTGATCATGGCTACCACGACGCACTGGCGTCCGCTCGCATCCGGCACATAGCCGGCCAGCGCCACCACGTTCTTGAGGGTGCCGGTCTTCATGCGCGCGCGGCCCGCCGCCGGGCTGTCGTGCAGGCGGCGGCGCATGGTGCCGTCGATGGCGACGATCGGCATGCTGGCCTGGAATTCGGGCGCCCAGTTGCTGCGCTGGCCGGCCAGCAGCACGCCGGCCAGCTGCACCGGGGTGACGCGTTCGATGCGCGACAGGCCCGAGCCGTTTTCCAGCACCAGGCCGGTGTCGTCGATGCCGTGGGCGCGCAGCCAGGTACGCACCGTGGCCTGGGCCCGCGTCAGGGTCGGCTCGAGACTGCCCGGCAGCGGGCGGCTGCCCAGCACCGGGTCCGGCGCCAGGGCGCCCAGGCTCAGGAACAGGGTGCGCGCCAGCAGGTTGTCCGAGGGTTTGTTGGTGTCGCGGACCAGTTCCGGCAGCGTGCGCGACACGTGTTCGGCCAGCAGCTTGGCATCGGATGGTGCCGCGCCTTCGATCGTGCTGCCGTCGATGGTGCCGCCGAGTGCGGACCAGGCGGTGCGCACCATGCGGCCGACGTACTCCTGGCGGTCGACCACGTTGATCGATTCGCTGGCCACGCAATTTTTCGGGAAGGTCCCGTGCAGCATCACGCGCAGGCGCCCGTCTGCGCCGGTCTGGACGTCCGGGTGCTGCCAGCCGGCGTCCCAGTTGCCGCAATCGCCGTTCACCAGGCGCATGTCGGACTCGACCGTCACGCCATCCATGTCCGGCAGCGCGGCAATCCTCAGGCGGCCGCTGGTGGAACGCAGGTCCAGCTGCAGCATGTTCTTGTTGAGCAGCAGGGCGTCGGGAATGACGTTGTAATAGGACTCGGGCGATTCGTCGAAGGGCGGCGCGCCGAGGTCGGCACGCGCCGGGTTGAACAGCTGGCGGTCGAGCACCAGGTTGCCGTCGATCCGGCGGATGCCCTGGTAGCGCAGGCTGCGCAGCATGGTGCTCAAGGCTTCGGTCGTGAAGTCGATGTCGGCGCCGCCGCGCAGCACCAGGTCGCCCTTGAGCGTGTCGCCTTGCACCTGGCCGTTGCTGCGCAGCTCGGTGCGGCCGCGGAACACCGGCCCCAGCACGTCCAGGCTGACCAGGGTCGTGATCAGTTTCATGGTCGAGGCCGGATGCACCGGGCGGTCGGCCAGGTGCGACAGCACGGTCTGGTTGTCGCGCAGGACCACCACGCTCAGTGCCTCCTCGGGAATCGTGGTGCTGCGCAGGGCGCCGAGCACCGGGGCCGGCAACTGGGCCTGGGCCGGCAGCCAGGCGGCCAGCAGGGCAGGCAAGGCAAGGGCAAGGAATCTGCTTCGGAACATGCTCATCCTGATTTATCCAAAGAACACGTAGGCGACGGCAATGGCGGCGATGATACCGGCCAGGTCCGCGATCAGCCCGCACGAAATGGCGTAGCGCGTCTTGCGCACGCCGACCGAACCGAAATACAGGGCGACGATATAAAAGGTGGTGTCGGCCGAACCCTGGAAGATGCAGGCCAGGCGGCCGACGAAGGAATCCACGCCGTAGGTCTTCATGGCGTCGATCATCAGCGCGCGCGAACCGCTGCCCGACAGCGGTTTCATCAATGCGGTCGGCAGTGCCGGCGTAAAGGCGGTGTCCAGGCCCACCATGCGGATCACCCATTCCAGGCCCTGCACGACAAAGCCGAGCACGCCCGAATTGCGGATCACGGAAATCGCCACCAGCATGCCGACCAGGTAGGGAATGATGGTCAGCGAAGTCTGGATGCCGCCCTTGGCACCTTCGATGAAGGCTTCATAGACGTTCACGCCCTTGCGCAGCGCGCCGACGATGAACACGACGATGATCGTGAACAGGATCAGGTTGCTCGCGACCTTGGACACGGTCTCGATTTCCGGCTTGGTCAGGTAATTGGTGAAGTAAAAGATCATCAGGCCGATCGCGGCCGTGATGCCGCCCAGCCAGCTCAGCACCACGCGATTGATGAGGTTGATGCGCTGGCGGATCGATACCGCGATGATGCCCGCCACGGTGGCGACATAGGTCGCGACCATGCAGGGAATGAAGATGTCGGACGGGTCCCTGGCGCCGAGGATGGCGCGCTGGGCCATGATGGCTAGTGGAATCAGGGTCAGGCCCGAGGTATGCAGCACCAGGAACATGATCTGCGCGTTGCTGGCGGTATCTTTCTGCGGGTTTAAGCTCTGCAGGCTTTCCATCGCCTTCAGGCCGAACGGCGTGGCCGCGTTGTCCAGGCCGAGCAGGTTGGCCGAGAAGTTCATCACCATGTGGCCGGTGGCCGGGTGGTCTTTCGGCACGTCCGGGAAGATGCGTGAAAAGAAGGGAGAGATGAGTTTCGCCAGCCAGCCGATGGCGCCGGCCTTTTCGCCGACGTTCATGAGGCCGAGCCACAGGGTCATCACGCCGGCCAGCGGCAAGGCG
>JAKOOD010000025.1 GCA_022701635.1 Burkholderiaceae bacterium
GTGGTGCTGCGTCGGTTCCGGCATCGAGAGCCATGCCAAGTACGGCGAATTCATCTACGCCCATGACAAAGATGCGCTGTTCGTCAACCTGTTCATTCCTTCCACGCTGCAGTGGCGCGAGAAGGGCATATCGCTGACCCAGACGAACAGTTTTCCGGACCAGGCAGGCACGCGTATCACGGTGGACGGCAATGCGCGCTTCACGATGAAGATCCGCTACCCGGCCTGGGTCGCCACCGGCAAGCTGGGCCTGCGCATCAACGGCCGCCCGGTAAGGATCGACGCTGCACCCGGCGGTTACGTGAGCATCGACCGCATGTGGAAGCAGGGCGACCGCGTCGACCTCAGCCTGCCGATGACGACGCGCCTGGAGCAGATGCCGGACAAGTCGAATTACTACGCGGTGCTGCACGGCCCGATCGTGCTGGCGGCGAAGACCAACCCGTTCCCGGCCGAGCACCTGAACTTCCTGGCCGACGACTCGCGCATGGGCCACATCGCCAAGGGCCAGGTCTGTCCGCTGGAGTCGGCGCCGACCTTCGTGTCGGACCGCCGCGACTTCATCCGGCGCTTCCAGCCGGTAGCGGGCAAGCCGCTGACGTTCCGCGCGCCGGCGGGGCTGGTGCAAGGGGGCGGCACGGGCGCATCGACCGAATTCATTCCCTTCTTCCGCCTGCACGATGCGCGCTACACGATGTACTGGCCGCAGTCGACGCCGGGCGAGTATGCGCGCCTGCGTGCCGAGAATGCGGCCAGGGAAGCCGAGCGGCTGGCGCTGGATGCGCGCACCATCGACCAGGTGGCGGCGGGCGAGCAGCAGCCGGAGTCGGATCACTTCTTCAAGGGAGAGGGGACGGAGTCCGGGATCACCAAGGGACGGCACTGGCGGCGGGCAAGTCAATGGTTCAGCTACCAGTTGAACGATCCGAAGCGGGAGGCGAAGACGCTGCGGCTGACGTTTGCGCGCGCGGATGGCGGGCGGCGCTTCGAACTCCTGGTGAATGGGCAGCGGCTGGCCGAGGTCGAGCTGGCGAAGGATGAAGCCGGGGAGTTCTACACGCGCGATTTTACGCTGCCGGCCGCCATGGCCGCCGGCGGCAAACTCGAGGTCAAGTTCGTGACGAGTGCGGGATCGCCGGCCGGCAGCCTGTACCATGCAAGACTGCTGCGCGATTAGAACCGGCCTGGCGGAATACCTCCTGATGGTGCATGCCAATCTCAACTCGCATGAAACCCTGGGCGACCGCATCATCAAGGTCAACCACGCAGGCGAACACGGCGCCGTCAACATCTACCGCGGCCAGCTGGTGCTGGCCCGTTTTACCGCGCCCGGTCAGGTGCAGGTGCTCGAGACCTTCCTCGAACACGAACGGCGGCACCGCCGCATCTTTGCAATCGAACTCGCACGGCGTGGCCAGCCCCGCTGCCGCAGCGACCTGTTGTGCGGACTGGGCGGCTATGCACTCGGCATCGTCACCGGCTTGTGCGGCAAACACGCGATCGGCGCCGACGAGACCGCGCACAAGGAGCACTACGCCGCAGGCAGCCCGGGCAGCCGGTTCTGGCGCGGCTTGTTGCAGCCGCTGGTGGCAGCGTCGACGGAAACCGTCATCTGGCTCGGCATGCATGTGCGGCAGCGAGGCAGGCGTACGGGAGCACATTGTGATATCAAATAATATATTACATCCACCAAAAAAATGATTGGATGAGTATCCCAGTCTGGTCTAGTATTGTGGAACAAAAATACGGAGACCACGTGATGACCTTCACCCGCAGAACCCTGCTGGGCGCCGCCATGCTCGCAGCATGTGTAAGCAGCGCCCTTCCGGCCTTTGCCGCCAAACCCCTTACCATCGGTTTCTCCCAGGTGGGCGCCGAAAGCGAATGGCGCAGCGCCAATACCGCCTCCATCAAGGCCGCCGCCAAGCAGGCCGGCATCAACCTGAAGTTCGCCGACGCCCAGCAACAGCAGCAGAACCAGGTCAAGGCGATCCGCTCCTTCATCGCCCAGCGCGTCGACGTGATCGCGTTCTCGCCGGTGGTCGAAACCGGCTGGGAGACCGTGCTGCGCGAAGCCAAGAACGCCAAGATCCCGGTGATCCTGACCGACCGCGCGGTCAAGGTCAGCGATCCGTCGCTGTACGTCAGCTTCATCGGTTCCGATTTCGTCGAAGAAGGGCGCCGCGCCGGGCGCTGGCTGCAGGATTACGCCAAGAAGAACCCGACCAGGCAGCTGAACATCGTCGAGCTGCAGGGCACCACCGGCGCCGCGCCGGCCAACGACCGCAAGAAGGGATTCGCCGAAGTCATCGCCGGCAATCCGAAGATGAAGATCATCCGTTCGCAGACCGCCGACTTTACGCGCGCCAAGGGCAAGGAAGTGATGGAAGCTTTCCTGAAGTCGGAGGGCAAGAATATCAACGTGCTGTACGCGCACAACGACGACATGGCGATCGGCGCGATCCAGGCGATCGAGGAAGCCGGACTGAAGCCGGGCAAGGATATCGTCATCGTCTCGATCGACGGCGTGCGCGGTGCCTTCGAGGCCATGATGCAGGGTAAGCTGAATGCCACCATCGAATGCAATCCGCTGCTCGGGCCGACCCTGATGCAGACCGCGCAGGCGGTCGCCGCCGGCAAGCCGGTCGCGCAGCGCATCGTGGTGACCGAAGGCGTGTTCCCGGCCGAAGTCGCGGCCAAGGAATTCCCGAACCGCAAATACTGAGCCGGCCATGACGGCCCTCAGTAGCGGCATGCAGCCGGTGCTCGACGTCACCGGCATCCACAAGCAGTTCCCCGGCGTGCGGGCGCTGTGCGACGCCGGCCTGCGCCTGTTCCCCGGCGAAGTCCATACGCTGATGGGCCAGAACGGCGCCGGCAAGTCCACGCTGATCAAGGTGCTCACCGGCGTCTACCAGCCCGACAGCGGCAGCATCCTGCTGGACGGCCGTCCGATCCGGCCGCGCTCGACCCAGGATGCGCAGGCGCTCGGCATCAGCACCGTCTACCAGGAAGTGAACCTGTGCCCGAACCTGTCGGTCGCGGAAAACATCTTCATCGGCCGCTATCCGCGCCGTTTCGCGCGTTTCGGCCCGGTGGACTGGCGTTCGATGCGGCGCCAGGCGGCCGAGCTGCTGAAGCGTTTGCAGATCGAGATCGACGTCGGCAAGCCGCTGGCGAGCTATCGGCTGGCGATCCAGCAGATGGTGGCGATCGCGCGCGTCCTCTACACCGATGCCAAGGTGCTGATCCTCGACGAGCCAACCTCCAGCCTCGACGAAGCCGAGGTGCAGACCCTGTTCGGCGTGCTGCGCCGTTTGCGTGCGGAAGGGATGGCGATCCTGTTCGTCACCCACTTCCTGGACCAGACCTACGCGATCTCGGACCGTATCACGGTGATGCGCAACGGCGAGCGCGAAGGCGAATACCTGTGCGCCGAGCTGTCGCGCCTGGCCCTGGTGAACAAGATGATCGGTGCGGCGGTCGATACCGCGGCAGCCGATGCTGAGCCGGCCGATGCTGAGCCGGCCGATGCCGAGCAAGGCGCTGCGCAAGGTGAGGCAGCGCGCGAGCGCGGCGAGGTGTTCCTGGCCGCCCACGGCATCGCGCGCAAGGGCGTGCTGCAGCCGGTCGACCTCGCACTGCACCGCGGCGAGCTGCTCGGCCTGGCCGGCCTGCTGGGGTCCGGCCGCACCGAGACCGCGCGCCTGCTGTTCGGCGCCGACCGCGCGGACGCCGGCAGCATCGACGTCGCCGGCAAGCGCGTCAAGCTGGCCAATCCGCGCGACGCCATCGCGCAGGGCATCGGCTACTGCTCGGAAGACCGCAAGCACGAGGGCGCGATCCTGCCGCTGTCGGTGCGGGAGAACGTGATCCTCGCCTTGCAGGCGCGCCAGGGCATCTGGCGCGCGATTCCGATGAAGCGCCAGCAGCAGCTGGCATCCGACTACGTCAAATGGCTGGGCATCAAGACCGCCAGCATCGAGACCCCGATCGGATCGCTCTCCGGCGGCAACCAGCAGAAGGTGCTGCTGGCGCGCTGGCTGGCCACCGAGCCGGGGCTGATGATCCTGGACGAACCGACGCGCGGCATCGACGTGCGCGCCAAGCAGGAAATCATGGATTACGTCAGTAACTTGTGCCGCAAGGGCATGTCGATTCTTTTCATTTCGTCGGAGCTGCCGGAAGTGCTGCGCGTGTCCGACCGCATGCTGGTCATGCGCGACCGCAAGGCGTGCGGCGAGTACCGCCGCGGTGAGCTGGACGAGACCTCGGTGCTGCAGGTGATCGCGGGAGAGGGCGCATGAATACCCGCGTCGATCCCGCCCTCGGCAAGCCCGAAGCGCCGGCCGCATCGCTGCGCACGGTCCTGCTCCAGCATCCGCTGCTGCGTCCGGCCGCGGCCCTGATCGTGCTGCTGACCCTGGACGCGCTGCTGGTACCCGGCTTCTTCCGCCTCGAGATCAAGGACGGCCACCTGTACGGCGCCCTGGTCGACATCCTGAACCGCGCGGCGCCGCTGATGCTGGCGGCGCTCGGCATGACGCTGGTGATCGCCACGCGCGGCATCGACATCTCGGTCGGCGCGGTGGTGGCGCTGTCCGGCACCATCGCCGCCACCCTGATCGGCGGTACCATGGTGGTCAACAACGGCGTGCCCGAGTACGTGGCGAACACGCCGATGGGGACGGCGCTGGCGGCCGCCGTCGGCGTCGCGCTGCTGTGCGGGCTGTGGAACGGGGTGCTGGTGGCCGGCATCCGCCTGCAGCCGATCGTGGCGACGCTGATCCTGATGGTGGCCGGGCGCGGCCTGGCCCAGCTGATCACCGACGGCCAGATCGTCACCGTGTATTACAAGCCGTACTTCTTCCTCGGCAGCGGCTACCTGGCCGGGCTGCCGTTCTCGCTGTTCGTGGTGGCGGCGCTGTTCGCGCTGACGCTGCTGCTGGTGAAGAAGACCGCGCTCGGTTTGTTCATCCAGACGGTCGGCATCAATCCGGTGGCGGCGCGCCTGGCGGGCCTGCGCACGGCAACCCTGATCATCTTCGTCTACGTGTTCTGCAGCGCCTGCGCCGGCCTGGCGGGGCTCCTGATCACGTCCAACATCAAGAGCGCGGACGCGAATAACGCCGGCCTGCTGCTGGAGCTGGATGCGATTTTGGCGGTGACGCTGGGCGGTACCTCGCTCGCGGGCGGCAAGTTCAGCCTGGCGGGCAGCATGATCGGCGCGCTGATCATCCAGACGCTCACTTACACGATCTATTCGCTGGGCGTGCCGCCGGAGGTGAACATGGTGGTCAAGGCGATCGTCGTGTTCATCGTCTGCATTTCGCAGTCGGGGGCGAAGTTCAGTGAACTTCGCCTGCTACTCAAGAAGAGGACCGCATGAGCGCACTCGCAAGCGGCGTCCGCGGACTGTCTTCCGCGCCCTGGTTCACCTCGCTGGTGACGGTGATCCTGCTGGTGGCCATGCTCGGTATCGGCGGGGCCGCCTATCCCGGCTTCCTGTCGCTGCAGGTCGGCTTCAACCTGCTGATCGATAACGCCTTCCTCCTGGTCGTCGCGGTCGGGATGGGCTTCGTGATCCTGTCCGGCGGGATCGACTTGTCGGTGGGCTCGGTGCTGGCCCTGTCGACGATGATCACGGCCTGGCTGCTGCAGACTGCGCACTGGCCGCCTAGCCTGGTCATCGTGGCGGTGCTGGTGCTGGGCGCGCTGTTCGGCGGCGCGATGGGTTCGATCATCCATTTGTTCAAGCTGCAGCCCTTCATCGTCACGCTGGCCGGCATGTTCCTGGCGCGCGGCTTGTGCTACCTGATCAGCACCGAGTCGATCACCATCGACCAGCCTTTCTTCGTGGCGGTGTCGCAGACCCAGGTGCCTTTCCTCGGCGGTTTCCTGTCGCCGGGCGCCGTGATCGCCCTGGTCGTGCTGCTGCTGGCGGTCTGGCTGGCGCATTTCACGGCCTTCGGCCGCGCCGTCTATGCGGTCGGCGGCAACGAGCAGTCGGCCGCGATGATGGGCCTGAACGTCGGCCGGACCAAGGTCGGCGTGTACGCGCTGAGCGGGTTGTGCGCGGCGCTGGGTGGCGTGCTGTTCGCGTTCTACATGCTGTCCGGCTACGGGCTGCACGGCCAGGGCCTGGAGCTGGATGCGATCGCGGCGGTGGTGATCGGCGGCACGCTGCTCACGGGCGGCTACGGCTACATCGCCGGCGCGCTGTCCGGCGTGCTGGTGCTGGGCGCGATCCAGACCCTGATCGCCTTCGACGGCACCCTCAGCTCATGGTGGACCAGGATCGTGATCGGCGGCCTGCTGTTCGTGTTCTGCGTGGTGCAAAGGGTGATGGGCGGGCGCAGCTGATGGACGCGTCGAATCCCAACTGGTTCCTGAAGGCGCGTCTCAAGACGCGCCAGCTGCTGCTGCTGATCGCCCTCGACGATTACCGCAACATCCACCGCGCGGCCGACGAACTGCACATGACCCAGCCGGCGGCGTCCAAGCAGATCAAGGACCTCGAGGAGATGCTCGAGGTGAAGCTGTTCGAGCGCCTGCCGCGCGGGATGGAGCCGACCATCTACGGCGAGACCATGATCCGCCACGCGCGCATGGCCTTGACCAGCCTGGCGCTGGCGCACGACGACATCGTCACCCTCAAGGCCGGCCTGTCGGGGCAGGTCGAGGTGGGCGTGATCATGGCGCCGGCGATGGCGCTGCTGCCGCGCGCGATCGCGCGCGTGAAGGAAGACGCGCCACTGCTGCGCATCGGCGTGCAGCTCGAGACCAGCAACGTCCTGCTCGACAAGCTGCAGCACGGCACCCTCGACTTCATGATCGGCCGCATCTTCGACACCATCGA
>JAKOOD010000067.1 GCA_022701635.1 Burkholderiaceae bacterium
CCCTGGTCCGGCATCGCGCGCGGCGAAGTCGACGCCTGGGCTAGCGACCTGCTCCACCATCGGCCCGGCGGCGCCGAGAACGTGCTCGACGTCGCACGTCGCGTGGCCGGCTTCGTCGACACCGTGCGGACCGGCGCCGGCGCCGGTGCCGACGCGGGCGCGGATGCACTGGTGATCTGCCATGCCGGCACTATCCGCCTGCTGCTGGCGATGCAGTCCGGCCTGCCCCTGGAACAGGCCGCGCTGCAGGCCGCCGCCACGCCGCACCGCATCGGCTATGGCGAGATTCTGATGCTGGAGTTCTGACAAGGCGCCGGCGCGACCGTATAATGACGCCGTTTTGGTGCTCGCGCCTGTGCTCACAGGTGCAGTTAAACGGGAAACACGAAGCCCGGACGAACCCCGAAAAACCGTAGCGAGCGGCGGCAGTTTTGGTCGAGAAGCGCAGCTGTACTTCAGTACAGCGGGCATCGCGGACCTGGGCGGCCCCGCCGAACATGCGACGCGCAGTAGGTTTTTCAAGGTTCGGGCCGACGTGTGCTGCCCCCGCAACGGTCAGCAAGTGCCGCCTCCTGGAGGCGGCAACCGTCCTCATTGGACCACTGTGCGTAAGCATGGGAAGGTCGGACGGCCACACTTGCCAGCCCGGATACCGGCCAAAAGGTGGAAGCGTGCCGGCATGCCGTGGCGCTTCTGTTCAATCTGGCCGGCGGGGACGCCGGCTGGTTGTCAAACCAAGAACGACCATCATGCACCACCGAATTCCACGGCAAGCCGCCGCATTGGCCCTCGCCCTTTCCGCCCCCGCCGCCTTCGCTGCGCCCGATGCCGCACCCGATGCGGCGCCGGAGACCGTCGTCGTCACCGCCACCCGCACGCCCGAGCGTGCCGACCAGGTCATCGCCGACACCACCGTCATCGGCCCCGAGGAGATCGCGCGAGCCGGTGCCGGCTCGGTTGCCGACGTGCTGGCGCGCCAGCGCGGCATCGAGATCGTCCGCAACGGCGGTCCGGGCGCCAGCACCAGCGTGTTCCTGCGCGGCGCCAACAGCAACCAGGTCGTGGTCCTGATCGACGGCGTGCGCATCGGCTCCTCGACCAGCGGCGCGGCCAGCTGGAACGCGATTCCGCTGTCGGCCATCGATCACATCGAAGTCGTCTACGGTCCCCTGAGCACCCTGTACGGCGCGGATGCGATCGGCGGCGTGGTCCAGATCTTCACCCGTAAAAGCGCCGGCGCGCCGCAACTGGACGCCAGCCTCGGCGGCGGCAGCTACGGCACCCGCCAGTACGACGCCGCCATCCATGGCGCGAGCGGCATCGTCAGCTACGCATTCGGCACCGCCCACGAGGAAGCGGAGGGCTTCTCCGCGACCCGCCCCGGCGCATTCGGCTACAACCCGGACGACGACGGCTACAGCCGCAACAGCGCCAACGGCCGCGTCGCGGTGCGGCTGGCCGAAGGTATCGACGCCGGCGTCCAGTTCCTCAAAAGCCGCCTGCGCGCCCAGTACGACAACGGTGCGGCCGCCTTCGACGCCCGCAACTTCCAGGACATCGACAGCTACGCCGCCTTCCTCGACGGCCGCATCCAGCCCAACTGGCGCAGCAGCCTGCAGTGGGCGCGGTCCAACGACAGGCTGGGCAACTTCGGCGGCGCCGCGCCCGCGGACGCCAGCCAGATCAACACGCGCCAGGATGAAATCACCTGGCACAATACGTTCGCCATCGGTGCCGATACCCTGCAGCTGCTGGCGGCCCACCGCAAGGAATCCGTGCTGTCCACCTCCGGCGCCGCTACCCCGACCAGCACCCCGAGCCCGTTGAACGGCAGCCGCGTCACCAACTCGGTGGCCGCTTCCTACGACCTGCGCCGCGGCAGCCACCTGGTCGACCTCAGCGCGCGCAACGACCATTCGGTGTACGGCGCGAAGACCACCGGCGCGGCCGGCTACGCCTACGAATTCAGCCGCCAGCTGCGCGCCAGTGCCAGCGTCGGCACCAGCTTCCGCGCACCGACCTTCAACGAACTGTACTACCCCGGCTACGGCCTGGCCAGCAACAAGCCGGAACAGGGCCGCAATGCCGAAGCCGCGCTGCGCTACCAGGTATCGGGCGGCGAACTGCAGGCCGGTTACTACCGCAATCGCCTGACCGACATGATCGTCACGGTCAACCCCTGCCCAAGCCGGACCGGCAGCTGCGCCTACAACGTCAACCACGCGCTGCTCGAAGGCTGGACGCTGTCGGCCACCAGCCGGATCAAGGGTATCGACCTGCGCGCCAGTGCCGATTTCCAGGACCCGCGCGACGAGACCACCGGCAAGCAGCTGGCCCGGCGCGCACGCCGTCACGTCAACCTCAGCGCCAGCCACACGACCGGCCAGCTGGAGACCGGCATCGAGCTGCAAGCCTCCGGCCAGCGCTTCGACGATGCCGCCAACAGGAACCGCCTCGGCGGCTACGGCCTGCTGAACCTGACCACCCGCTGGCGTTTCAATCCCGACTGGTCGCTGCTGGTCCGCCTCGACAACGCGGCCGACAAGCGCTACGAACTGGCGCGCAACTACGGCACCGCCGGACGCAGCTGGTTCGCGGCGCTGCAGTATGGCGCCCGCTGATACGGGAATCCGCTCATCCACTTTTAACTGCACCGCATGCATCCAGCCCAATCTCGTCCCCTGCCCCAGCGCGCCCTCCTGATCGTCGGCGCGCTGCTGCTCGCGGCCGTCGCCAGCCTGCTGGTGGCCGGCATGACGGGCTCGATCGCCATCGCACCGGGCGAGTTGCCGGCTGCGCTGGTCCAGGTGCTGCATGGCCGGAGCGACTCGATGGCGGCGACGCTGCTGGCGCTGCGCGCCGGCCGCGCCCTCACCGCCTTCGTCACCGGCGGCGCGCTGGCCCTGGCCGGCGTCATGATGCAGGCGCTGCTGCGCAACCCGCTGGCCGACCCCTATATATTAGGGATCTCGGCCGGCGCATCGGTCGGCGCCCTGCTGGCGCTGCTGCTGATGTGCGCGGCGGCCACGGTCGACGCGGCGGCGCTGGCCGGCGCCGTCGGCGTGGCGATGCTGTTGTATCTGTTCGCGCGGCGCGACATGCGCGGCGGCGCCGCCACCGAGGGCGGCACCTCGATGCTGCTGCTGACCGGCGTGATCCTGTCGTCGAGCTGCATGGCGCTGGTCACGCTGATGCTGTCGATCGCGCCCGAGGGCCGGCTGCGCAGCATGGTGTTCTGGATGATCGGCGACCTGGCCGGCGCGCCTGTCCGGGCGCTGCCCTGGATCGTGCTCGGCGGCGCCCTGCTGTACGCGCTGCGCAGCGCGCGCGCGATGAACGTGGTCGCGCTGCACGCGGACAACGCCGGCACCCTCGGCATCCGCGTCGGCGCGCTGCGCAAGGGGCTGTTCTTGGTGTCCGGCCTGCTGACCGCCAGCGCGGTGACCAGCGCCGGTTCGATCGGCTTCATCGGCCTGATCATCCCGCACGCCTGCCGCTTCGCCTTCGGCCCCGACCACCGTGTGCTGATCCCGGCCGCGGTGCTGGGCGGCGGCAGTTTCCTGGTCCTGTGCGACACGCTGGCCCGCACCGTGGTCGCGCCGACCCAGCTGCCGGTGGGCGCGATCACGGCCCTGATCGGGGCGCCGGTCTTCCTCTATCAACTGCACCAGTTGCGTAAATGAGGCGCAAATGACGATCACGACCCGACAACTCGCACTGCGCGCCGGCGGCCGTACCCTGGTGCAGGGCCTGGACTGGCAGGTAGGGCAAGGGGAATGCTGGAGCATCATCGGCCGCAACGGCGCCGGCAAGAGCACGCTGCTGCGCACGCTGGCCGGCCTGCGCGCGCCCGAAGCCGGCGCGGTCGAGATCGACGGCACCCCGGTCGCGGCCTGGAAGCTGGAAGACCTGGCGCGCCGGCGCGCCTACCTGGCCCAGTCGCGCCATGACGCCTTTGCCTACAGCGTGATCGAAACCGTGCTGTCGGCGCGCCACCCCTACCACGCCAACCGCTACTGGGAAGGCAGCGACGACCATGCGGCCGCCATGCGGGCGCTGGCGGCGATGGAAGTCGACGGCCTGGCGGCGCGCGACGTGCGCACCCTGTCCGGCGGCGAGCGCCAGCGCGTGGCGATCGCCGCCCTGCTGGCCCAGGACACGGCGCTGCTGCTGCTCGACGAGCCGGCCAATGCGCTCGACCTGGCGCACCAGGTCCAGGTAATGGGCCTGCTGGCGCGCCTGTGCCGGCAGCAGCACAAGACCGTCGTCATGATCGGCCACGACCTGACGCTGGCGCACGGCATCTCGAGCCACGCCCTGCTCCTGAAAGGCGACGGCAGCTGGTACGCCGGCCCGGTCGCCGACGCCATGCAGGCCGCGCGCCTGAGCGACACCCTCGGCCACCCGATCGAGACCATCGAACACGGCGGCCGCCGCATCTTCATTCCCCGGGAGACCAAGCATGACTGAACCGACCGACCACACCAATCCGGACACGAGTCCGGACATGAATGAGCGCCACCGCCTGCGCATGGAGCGCAAGAAGGCGGTCATCGACGCCAAGATCGCTTCCGCCGACAAGCAGGTCGGCATCATCATCGTCAACACCGGCAACGGCAAGGGCAAGAGCTCGAGCGCGTTCGGCATGGCCGCGCGCGCGCTCGGCCACGGCATGAAGGTCGGCGTGGTCCAGTTCATCAAGGGCGCGATGGCGACCGGCGAAGAGCAGTTCCTGCGCCGTTTTCCCGACGAAGTCAGCTTCCATGCGATGGGCGAAGGCTATACCTGGGAAACCCAGAACCGCGAACGCGACATCGTCAAGGCGCAGGCAGCCTGGGAAATGGCACGCTCTTTCCTGCGCGACCCCGCCTATGGCCTGGTGGTGCTGGACGAACTGAATATCGCACTCAAGTACCGCTACCTCGACGTGCATGCCGTGATCGCCGACCTGCTCGACCGCCCCGTGATGCAGCATGTGGTGGTGACCGGCCGCGCGGCGCCGCAGGAACTGATCGACGTCGCCGACACCGTCACCGAGATGAACGTGGTCAAGCACGCCTTCAAGGCCGGCATCGCGGCGCAGGCCGGGACGGAGTGGTGATGGGTACCCAAGGCGCACGCGTTGTCATGGTGGCTGCCATCGCCTCCGGGCAGGGCAAGACCACGATCACCGCCGCCCTGGCGCGCCGCTTCCGGCGCAGCGGGCAGACGGTGCGGGTGCTGAAATGCGGCCCCGACTTCATCGACCCGATGCTGCTCGAACGCGCCAGCGGTGCGCCGGTGCACTCGCTCGACCTGTGGATGGTGGGACCGGAACTGTGCCGCCGGCGCCTGGCTTGCGCCGCACGCGAGGCCGACGTGGTGCTGATCGAGGGCGTGATGGGCCTGTACGACGGCAAGCCGTCCGCGGCCGACCTGGCGCGCGAATTCGGCATCCCGGTGCTGGCCGTGATCGACGCCGGCGCCATGGCGCAGACCGCGGGTGCGGTGGTGCTGGGCTTGCGCGACTACGGCCCCGTGCAGCTGGCCGGCGTGGTCGCCAACCGCGTCGGCAGCGAAGGCCACGCGCGCATGGTGGCGGAGTCGCTGCGCGACATCCCTTTACTGGGCACGCTGCCCAAGCAGGCGCGCCGCCTGCCCGAACGCCACCTCGGCCTGGTGCTGCCGGACGAAGTCGGCGACATCGATGCCGTGCTGGATGCGCTGGCCGACGAACTGAAGTTCGACGACGCGGCCTGGGACGCCATGCCGCCGCACTCCTTCGACGACAGCCTCCTGCCGCCGCTGCCGATTTCTCCGCTGCTGGCCGGGAAGACGGTGGCGATCGCGCGCGACGCCGCTTTCTGTTTCCTGTATCCGGCCAACCTCGACACGCTGCGCGCGCTCGGGGCGCAACTGGCCTTCTTTTCGCCGCTGGCCGACCAGCCGGTGCCGGACGGCGCCGATGCGGTCTACCTCCCCGGCGGCTATCCCGAACTGCACGGTGAAACGCTGGCGCAGGCGCGGCACTGGCAGGCATCGATCCGCGCCGCGCACGCCGCCGGCCGCCCGATCCTGGCCGAGTGCGGCGGCATGATGGCGGTGGCGGAATCGATCACCGACAAGGACGGCCACGCCTGGCCGATGGCCGGCCTGTTGCCGGGACAGGTGAAAATGCAGGGCCGCCTGGCCGGGCTGGGTGCGCAAGGCATGCCGACCGCCGCCGGCGTGCTGCGCGGCCATACCTTTCATTACTCACGCCTGGAGACCGGCACCACATCGGCCGCGCACGCGGTCAAGCATCCGTCCGGCGCCGAGGGCGAAGCGCTGTACCGCAGCGGATCGCTGACCGCATCGTATTTCCACGCCTTCTTCGCCTCCAATCCGGAAGCCGCGGCGGGCCTGCTGCTGGGAGCACAAGCATGAGCCGTACCTTCGTCTTCGGCGGGGCCCGTTCGGGCAAGAGCGCGCTGGCCGAGCGCCTGGCGCAGGCATCGGGCAAGGAAGTCATCTATCTCGCCACCTCCCATGCCGGCGACGACGAGATGGCCGCGCGCATCGCCCGCCACCAGGAACGCCGTCCGCCGCACTGGCGCACCGTCGAGGAGGCGACCGCGCTGGCCGCCGCCTTGCGCCGCCTGTGCACGCCGGAGCGCATCGTGCTGGTCGACTGCCTGACCCTATGGCTCAGCAACCTGATGTTTTCCGCGCACATGGACTATCCGGAAGTCGGACCGATCGACCTGACGCCGCTGTTCACCACCGAGCGCGCGGCGCTGCTGGACTTCCTGGACGAGCCGGCGGCGGGTGAGGTCATCTTCGTGTCGAACGAGGTCGGCATGGGTATCGTGCCCTATGGCGCGGTCTCGCGTGCCTATGCCGACGAAGCGGGCCGCCTGCACCAGGACGTGGCGGCGCGGTGCGAGCGCGTGCTGTTCGTCGCGGCCGGCCTGCCGCTGGCATTGAAAGGACCGGCGTGCTGAGCGGACTGCCTGCCTTGAGCCTGGCCCTGCTGCTGGTGGCCGGCATCGCGCTCGATCTGCTGCTGGGCGAGACGCCGCGCTGGCATCCGCTGGTCGGCTTCGGCAACCTGGCGAGCGCGCTGGAGCGGCGGCTGAACAAACGCCTGGGCTGGCGCATCGGGCGCGGCGCCCTGGCCTGGGCACTGGCGGTGCTGCCGCTGACGCTGATCGCCGCCGCCCTGTGCCGCCTGCCCGGGCCGGCGGGGCTGGCCGTGCACGCGGCGCTGCTGTACCTGTGCCTCGGCCTGCGCAGCCTGCGCGACCACACGCTGCCGATCGGCGCGGCATTGGCGGCCGGCGACCTCGATCGCGCGCGCTGGCTGACCTCGCACATCGTCAGCCGCGACACCAAGCACGCCAGCGAAGCGGAGCTGGCCAAGGCCGGCGCCGAATCCCTGCTCGAAAACGGCAACGATGCCGTGTTCGGCACGCTGTTCTGGTTCCTGGTGGCCGGCGGCGCCGGCGCGGTGCTGTTCCGCCTGGCGAATACCCTGGACGCGATGTGGGGCTATCGCAACGAACGCTACAACCTGTTCGGACGCGTCGCGGCGCGTATCGACGACGTGCTGAACTACGTGCCGGCGCGCCTGACCGCGCTGTCCTATACCCTGCTGGCGTCGGGATCGGGACGACTGCGGGGCCCACTGCGTGCCTGGCGCTGCTGGCGCACCCAGGCGCCGCAGTGGAACAGCCCGAACGCCGGCCCGGTAATGGCCAGCGGCGCCGGCGCGCTCGGCGTTACGCTGGGCGGGGCCGCGGTCTACGACGGCGAAGTCGAACTGCGGCCGGTGCTGGGCAGCGGTCCGGCCGCCGGCGCGGCCGACATCGAACGTGCCTGGCGCCTGGTATGGCGTACCACGCTGCTGTGGCTCGCCGTCGCCCTGCCTGGCGCGCTGCTGGCCGGAGGCCTGCATGCTTGAACACGGCGGCAAGCTGCGCGCGGCGATGCAGCGCTACGGCGGCAGCGACTGGATCGACCTCTCCACCGGCATCAATCCGGTCGGCTACCCGGCCCCGGCGCCCAGCGCGGACGCGTGGCAGCGCCTGCCCGAGCCCGACCCGGCGCTGGTGCGCGCCGCCTGCGCCTATTACGATGCACCCGGTCTGCTGCCGGTGGCCGGCACCCAGGCCGCGATCCAGGCCCTGCCGCGCCTGCGCGCACCGGCGCGCGTGAGCGTGTCGGCGCCCTCGTATGCGGAACACGCCCACCACTGGTCGCGCCACGGCCACCTGCTGCGCCAGGTGCCCTACACTGCACTGGATGCGGCGGTGGGCGACAGCGACGTGGTGGTGGTGGTCAATCCGAACAACCCGACCGGCGCGACGGTCGCGCCCGACCAGCTGCTGGCATGGCATGCGCAGCTGGCCGCGCGCGGCGGCTGGCTGGTGGTCGACGAAGCCTTCGGCGACACCGCGCCTGCGCTGAGCATTGCCGCGCATGCGGACCGGCCGGGATTGATCGTGCTGCGCTCGGTCGGCAAGTTCTTCGGCCTGGCCGGCTTGCGCCTCGGTTTCGTCGCTGCGGCGCCCGCCCTGCTGGCGCAGCTGGAAGACCTGATGGGACCGTGGGCAGTCAGCGGGCCCGCCCAGGAAGTCGCACTGGCGGCGCTGCGCGACCGCGGCTGGCAACAGGCCACGCAAGCGCGGCTGGCGCGCGACGGCGCGCGCATGCGCGCACTGCTGCCCGGCGCATCCGGCACGCCGCTGTTTCACTGGTGGGCACAAGCGCAGCCCGAAGCGTTTCACGAACACATGGCGCAGCGCGCGATCTGGGTCCG
>JAKOOD010000070.1 GCA_022701635.1 Burkholderiaceae bacterium
GCCCTGGTCAATATGTACGGCATTACCGAGACCTGCGTGCACGTCAGCTTCAAGCGCATCAGCAGTGCCGACATCGCCGCCAACTCGAACAATATCGGGGTGCCGATTCCGACCACCAGCACGCTCATCCTGGGCCCCGACCGGCAGCTGTTGCCGGCCGGCGTGGCCGGCGAGATCTATGTCGGCGGCGCCGGCCTGGGACGCGGGTACCTCAACCGCGCCGAGCTCACCGCCGAGCGCTTCATTCCCCATCCATGGATGGCCGGCGAACGCCTGTACCGCTCGGGCGACCTCGGCAAGCTGCTTGAAAACGGCGAAATGGCCCACCTTGGCCGTATCGACGACCAGGTGCAGCTGCGCGGCTTCCGCATCGAACTGGGCGAAATCGAGGTCCGCCTGGCGGCTTGCCCGGGGGTGCACGAAGCGGTGGTGACGGTGCGCGAGGACGCGCCCGGCGACAAGCGCCTGGTGGCTTACCTGATCGCCGAGCCGGGCGCCGCGCCGGTGGCGGCCGAGCTGCGCCAGCAGCTGTCGGCGGTACTCACCGAGTACATGGTGCCCTCCGCCTATGTCACGCTGGCGCGCTTCCCGCTGACCCCGAACGGCAAGCTTGACCGCAAGGCATTGCCGGCGCCCGACCAGTCGGCGTTGGTAACGCAGCAATACGAAGCGCCCCAGGACGCCGTGGAGCAGGCCATTGCCGCCATCTGGCAAGACCTGCTGGGCCTCGAGCGCGTGGGCCGCAACGACCAGTTCTTCGAGCTGGGCGGCCATTCGCTGACCGTCATCACCCTGATCGAACGCCTGCGCCAGCAGGGCCTGGTGCTCGAGGTCAAGAACGTGTTCACCGCGCCCACCCTGTCGGCCATGGCGCTGGCCGTGAGCGCCGGCCAGGCCGCACCATCGTTCGCCGTCCCGCCCAACCGGATTCCGGCCGGCTGCCAGGCCATCACGGCGGACATGCTGCCGCTGGTCGAACTGGGCGACGATGCCATTGCGACGCTGTGCGCCGGCGTGCCCCAGGGCGCAGCCAACATCGCCGACATCTATCCGCTCACCGCGCTGCAGGACGGTATCCTGTTCCACCACCTGTTCGAGGGCGAGGGCGACGCCTACCTGCTGCGCTCGATGCTGGCCTTCGACGATCGCGCCACCATGGACGCCTTCCTGTCGGCATTGCAGGAGGTGGTCGATCGCCATGACATCCTGCGCAGCTCCGTGCACTGGCGCGGCCTGGCGCACGCGGTGCAGGTCGTCCAGCGCGACGCCCTGCTGCCGGTGCACCTGATCGCCGTGCCGGCCGGTGCCGATCCGATTGTCGAACTGCGCGCTCGTACCGATCCGCGCCGCATCCGCATGGACTTGAACGCCGCACCATTGCTGGCCGCGTATGCGGTCGAAGACCAGGTCAGCGGCAAGTGGACCATGGCGCTGCTGAACCATCACCTGGTATGCGACCACGTGACGCTCGAACTGATTATCGACGAAATCCGCCTGCTGCTGCGGGGCGAGGGCGTGCAGCTGGCGGCGCCGCAGCCATACCGGAATTTCGTGGCGCAGGGTCTTGCACAGCCTGCCAGCGAGCACCAGGCGTGGTTCCGCGCACAGCTGGCCGACATCGACGAGCCCACCGCGCCGTTCGGCATGCTGGACGTGCGTGGCGACGGCGGCGACGTCGCGGCCGTCGAACTGGCGCTGCCGGCGGAACTGGCGCTGGCGATCCGCGACGCCGCGCGCGCCCATGGTGTGACAGCCGCAGTCCTGTTCCACGTCGCCGTGGCCCAGGTGCTGGGCCAGTGTTCGGGCCGTGACGACGTCGTGTTCGGCACCGTCCTGTCGGGCCGCCTGCAGGGCTCGGACCACGCCGACCGGGTGCTGGGCATGTTCATCAACACCCTGCCGGTGCGCGTGTCGCTGGCGGCCGGCAGCGTCCATGACGTGGTCGCGCAGACCTACCAGCACCTGTCGCAATTGCTGGAACACGAACAGGCCCCGCTGGCGCTGGCGCAGCGCTGCAGCGGCGTGGCCAGCCCGCTTCCGCTGTTTTCGGCGCTGTTCAACTACCGCCATGGCAATGCGCTCGACAGCGCGGCCGGCGACGCCGGCATGGGCCTGTCCGGCATCGCGCTGCTGGGCAGCGAAGAACGCACCAACTACCCGCTCACGATCTCGGTCGACGACCTGGGACAGGGCTTTGCCGTGCATGCGCTGTGCGCCGGCGGCATCGATCCGCGGCGCGTGGCACGCTACGTGCAGCAGGCCGTCGCCGCCATCGTGGAAGCACTGGGCCAATCCGCGCGGCCGCTGGCGCAACTGTCGGTGCTGCCGCCGGAGGAACTGGCGCTGCTGGTCGAAGGCTTCAACGCCGGCGTCAAGCCGTGCTCGCACGAGCTGCTGGTGCACGAGCTGTTCGCACGGCACGCCGCATCAACGCCGCACGCAGTGGCGCTGCGCCAGGGCGGCCGGTCGATCACCTACGGCGAGCTCAATCGCCGCGCCAACCAGCTGGCGCATCACCTGATCGCGCATGGCGTCGAGCCGGGCGACCGGGTCGCCATCTGCGTGCCGCGCAGCGTCGAGATGGTGACCGGCCTGCTGGGCATTCTCAAGGCCGGGGCGGCGTATGTGCCGCTGGACGCCGGTTTCCCGGTCGAACGCCTGGCCTTCATGCTCGACGATACCGAGTGCCGTATGGTGCTCGCCACCGGCACCACCGCGGCGAACCTGCCGCTGGCCGGCCGCGCGCTGCTGTGCCTCGACCAGTGCGACGACTTACTGGCGCAGCGGCCCGACAGCGACCCCGCGCCGCTTGCTGGACCGGATGCGCTGGCCTACTGCACGTATACCTCGGGCTCGGCCGGCCAGCCGAAGGGCGTGGCCATTGCGCACAAGAGCATCCTCGGCTTCATGCTGGACGTGGACTACGTCGACTATGCAGACGATTGCGTGTCGCTGCAATACTCGTCGGCGTCGTGGGATGCGCTGACGCTGGAACTGTGGTCCATGTTGGCCCACGGCGGCTGCGTGGTGCTGTACCAGGGCGTCAATCCGCTGCCGCGCGATGTGGGCGCCGCCATTGCGGCCCATGGCGTGAACCTGATGTGGATTACCTCCACCTTCTTCAATGCCATGGTCGACGACGACGTCGCGCTGCTGGCCGGCGTGCGCCAGCTGATGGTCGGCGGCGAACAGGTCTCGGCCGCGCATGTGCGCAAGCTGCAGCGCGCCTATCCGGACATGCGCCTGGTGAATGGCTACGGACCGTCCGAGTGCACGGTCTTTAGTAGCTGCTACGTGGTGCCGCCGGCACTGGCCGACGATGTCGAGCAGTTGCCGATCGGCCGTCCGGTGGGCGACCGCCGCATTTACCTGCTCGACCCCCAGGGCCGTCCCGTGCCGCTCGGCGTGGCCGGCGAACTGCACGTGGCAGGCGACGGCGTGGCGCTGGGCTACCTCAACCTGCCGGCCCTGACGGCGGAGCGCTTCATCGCCGATCCGTTCGGCGCACCGGGCAGCCGCTGCTACCGCAGTGGCGACCTGGCGCGCTGGCGCGCCGACGGCAACCTCGAGTTCGTCGGCCGCGTCGACCACCAGGTCAAGCTGCGCGGTTTCCGCATCGAGCTGGGCGAGATCGAGGCGCGCCTCAGGGCCTGCGCCGGCGTGAGCGAATCCGTGGTGATCGTGCGCGAGGACACGCCAGGCCACAAGCGCCTGGTGGCATATCTGCTGGCCGGCGCCGGCGAACCGCTGGAACCGGGCCGCCTGCGCGAGCAGATGGCCGGGCAGCTGCCGGCCTACATGGTGCCGGCCGCCTTCATCGTCCTCGATGCCCTGCCGCGCACGGCCAACGGCAAGCTCGACCGTAAGGCACTGCCGCAGCCCGACCAGGCCGCGCTTGCCATGCGCGACTACGAAGCGCCGCAGACGGCCGCCGAAGCCGCCATGGCCGCGATCTGGAAGGATCTGCTCGGAATGGAGCGGGTGGGCCGCCGCGACCAGTTCTTCGAGCTGGGCGGGCATTCCCTGCTGGTGGTGGCGCTGATCGAGCGCGTGCGCCAGCAGGGCATGAGCCTGGACGTGCGCACCATTTTCAGCGCACCGACGCTGTGCGCCATGGCCGCCGCGGCCAGCCAGGCACATGCGCCGGCTTTCGAGGTGCCCGCCAACCTGATCGCGCCCGGTTGCGACGCGATTACGCCGCAGATGCTGCCGCTGGTCGCGCTCATGCAAGGCGAGATCGACGCCATCGCGCGCAGCGTACCCCAGGGGATGGCGAATATCGCCGATATCTATCCGCTGGCGCCACTGCAGGAAGGTATCCTGTTCCATCACCTGCTGCGCGGCGAGCGCGACGCCTACCTGTTGCGCTCCGTATTTTCCTTCGATTCGCGCGAACGGCTGGAACGCTTTGCCTGCGCCATGCAGGCGGTCATCGACCGCCACGACATCCTGCGCACCGCGGTGCGCTGGGAAGGGCTGCGCCAGCCGGTGCAGGTGGTGCAGCGCGTCGCTCCGCTGCCGATGGAAACGCTGGTGCTGCCGGGGCAGGGCGACGCCCTGGAAGAGCTGCTCGAGCGCACCGACACGCGCCTGCTGCGCCTCGACTTGCGGCGCGCGCCGCTGCTGGCCTGCTACAGCGCGGCCGATCCGGGCTCGGACCGCTGGTTCCTGGCGCTGCTCAGCCACCACATGGTGTGCGACCACGTGACGCTCGAATTCATCGTCGATGAAATCCGCGCTATCCTGGCTGCCGCCGACAGCGGGCAGCCGGCCGTGCTGGCACCGGTGCAGCCTTATCGCAATTTCATCGCCCATACCCACGCGGTGCCGGCCGAGGTGCATGAAGCATGGTTCCGGGCCCAGCTGGGCGACATCGACGAACCGACCGCGCCCTACGGCCTGCTCGACATCCAGGGCGACGCCGGCCCGGTCGACGAGGTGCGCGAAAACGTCGCGCCGGCGCTGGCCGCGCGCATCCGCGCCGTGGCGCGCGCCCATGGCATCAACGCCGCGGTGCTGTTCCACGTCGCAGTGGCCCAGGTACTGGGCCACTGCAGCGGACGCGAAGAAGTGGTGTTCGGCTCGGTGCTGTTGGGCCGACTGCAAGGCTCGGAGAACGCCGACAAGGTACTCGGCATGTTCATCAACACGCTGCCGTTGCGCGTTTCGCTCACGGGCCGCAGCGTCAAGGAAGCGGTCACCGAGACCTACCAGCGCATGGCCGAACTGCTGGCGCACGAACAGGCGCCGCTGGCGCTGGCGCAGCGCTGCAGTGGCGTGGCCGCGCCGCTGCCGCTGTTCAGCGCACTGCTGAACTACCGCCACAGCCAGGTCGCCACCGCCCACGACGGCGGCGACGATGCCGACCTGATCCTGGAAGGCATGCGCGTGCTGCGCACCGAAGACCTGACCAATTACCCGCTGACCATGCGCGTGGACGACATGCCGCACGGCTTCGCGGTGACGGCGCAATGCAGCCGCGGCATCGACGCGCAGCGTATCGTGTCCTACCTGCAAACGGCGCTGCAGGGACTGGTCGGGGCGCTGGAAGCGGCGCCGGGCACCAGCATGGCGCAGCTGCCGGTGCTGCCTGCCGCCGAGCGTAGCCAGGTCATCGACGGCTTCAACGGCGCCGCCCTGGCGCACGGCGAGCAATGGCTGGCGCACCAGTGGTTCGAGCACCACGCCGCCGCCCATCCGGATGCGCCGGCGGTGGTCTACCAGGGCGCCGCGCTGACCTACTGCCAGCTGAACCGCCGCGCCAACCAGCTGGCCCATCATCTGCTGGCGCTGGGCATCACGCCCGACGACCGCGTCGCCATCTGCCTCGAGCGGAGCCTGGACGTGGCGGTGGCCATGCTGGGCGTGATGAAGGCCGGCGGCGGTTACGTGCCGCTCGACCCGTCCTATCCGGCCGAGCGCCTGGCCTACATGCTGGAAGACTGCGCCCCCGCTGCGTTGGTGAGCAGCGCGGACCAGCTCGACCTGCTGCCGTGGATCGCCGCCCCCGTGGTAGCGCTCGACGCCGACGCCAAAAAGATTGCGCGCCGCCCCGAGACCAATCCCGAGATGGCCGCCCTGCAGCCGCAGCACCTGGCGTATGTGATCTATACCTCCGGTTCGACCGGGATGCCCAAGGGCGTCATGATCGAGCACCACAACCTGCGCGCCTCGACCCAGGCCCGCTGCGCGGTGTACCCGCCCGGCCAGCGCTTCCTGCTGCTGTCGTCGATCGGCTTCGACAGCTCGATCGCCGGCATCTTCGGCACCCTGGTGTCGCACGGCACGCTGCACATCGGCAGCCAGGCACTGGCCCAGGATCCGCGGCGGCTGGCCGGCTACATCGCGGACGAAGGCATCACCAGCCTGTTGTGCGTGCCCTCGCTGGCGCGCCTGATCCTCGACCATCTGCCCGCTCAAAATGCCTTGCGTGCGCTGATCGTGGCGGGCGAAGCCTGCCCGCCAACGCTGCGCGCGCAGGCGGCGGCACGGGTTCCGGCACTGGCGCTGTACAACGAATACGGACCGACCGAGTGTACGGTCTGGGCCAGCCACTGGCTGTGCGGCGGCGATGAGCAGGGGCCAGTGCCGATCGGCCGTCCGATCGCGGGCACCCGCATCTACATCCTCGATGCCCATGGCCGGCCGGCCGGCGTGGGCGTGACCGGCGAGCTCCATATCGGCGGCGCCGGTGTGGCGCGCGGTTACCTGTTCCGTCCGGAACTGACCGCGGAACGCTTCGTGGCCGACCCGTTCGCGGGCGTGGCCGGTGCCCGCATGTACAAGAGCGGCGACCTAGGGCGCTGGCTGCCCGACGGCAGCATCGACTACCAGGGACGCAACGACTTCCAGGTCAAGATCCGGGGCTATCGTATCGAACTGGGCGAGATCGAGGCACGCCTGCTGGCCTGCCCGGGTGTGCGCGAAGCGGTGGTGCTGGCGCGCGAAGAGCAGGGCGGCGACAAGCGCCTGGCGGCCTATTTGCTGGTCGACCGCGACAGCGGCGTGGCGGTGGCGGCCATCCGCGAGCAGCTGGCCGCGGTCATGCCGTCCTACATGGTGCCGTCTGCGATCGTGACCATGGATGCCTTCCCGCTCACGCCCAACGGCAAGCTGGACCGCAAGGCACTGCCGGCGCCCGACCAGGAATCGATGGCGGCGCGCCGCTATGCCGCACCCGAAGGCGCGCTGGAACACACCGTGGCCACGGTCTGGCAAGATCTGCTGGGCCTCGAGCGTGTCGGGCGCCACGACCATTTCTTCGAGCTGGGAGGCCACTCGCTGATGGTGGTCTCGCTGATCGAACGCCTGCGCCAGCACGGCCTGACGGCCGACGTGCGCATGGTCTTCAATGCGCCCACGCTGGCCGAACTGGCCGAGGCGCTTGGCCACACACCGGCCGCCGCCTTTGCGGTGCCGGCCAACTTGATCCCCCATGGCTGCGCCGCCATCACCCCGGCCATGCTGCCGCTGGTCGCGCTCACCGACGAGGCCATCGCCGGCATCGTGGCCGCCGTGCCGGGTGGGGCCAGCAATGTGCAGGATATCTACCCGCTCGGCCCATTACAGGAAGGCATCCTTTTCCAGCACCTGCTGGAGAGCGAAGGCGATTCCTACTTGGCGCGCGTGGCCATCGAATTCGACAGCCGCACCAGGCTCGACGCCTTTCTCGGCGCGCTGCAGCAGGTGGTGGACCGCCACGACATCCTGCGCACCGCCGTGTTCTGGGAAGGATTGCCGCAGCCGGTGCAGGTAGTGCTGCGCGCCGCGCCGCTGCCGGTGGCCGAGCTCACGCTGGACGGCGCCGCCGCGCCGATGGCACAGCTCTTGGCGCAGGTCGACCCGTGCCAGGTGCGCCTGGACCTGAACCGGGCGCCGCTGATGTCGGCTACCATCGCCGCCGATCCGCACGCCGGCAAATGGCTGCTGGTGCTGCTCGACCATCACATGATCTGCGACCACGTGACGATGGAATTCATCCTGTCCGAAATCCAGCTGATCCTG
The DNA here is from genome assembly GCA_022701635.1 of Burkholderiaceae bacterium. Lineage (GTDB taxonomy): Bacteria > Pseudomonadota > Gammaproteobacteria > Burkholderiales > Burkholderiaceae_D > Telluria > Telluria phyllosphaerae. Next base: position 8,005 of record JAKOOD010000070.1, read on the forward strand.
CAGTGCCGGGATGCCGAGCTGCCGCCGGCGCTACCTTACCGCAATTTCATCGCGCTGACCCACTCGGTCAGCTTGGACCAGCACGAAGCCTGGTTCCGCGAGCAGCTGGGCGATATCGAAGAACCGACCGCGCCATTCGGCCTGTCCGGACCCGATCACGACGAGAGCCGGGTCGGCGCCTGCCAGCAGCACCTGGCGCAGGCGCTGGCGCAGCGCCTGCGTGCCGCCGCACGCCGGCACCGCACCACGCTGGCGGCGCTGTTCCACGTGGCCTGGGCCCAGGTCCTGGCCACCCATACGGGGCGCGACGACGTGGTGTTCGGCACCGTGCTCTCGGGCCGCCTGCAAGGTTCGGAAGGCGCCGACCAGGTGCTGGGCATGTTCATCAACACGCTGCCGATCCGGATTTCCTTCAGCCAGCGCAGCGTGGCCCAGGTGCTGGAAGAGTCGTACCAGCGCCTGACCACGCTGCTCGGCCACGAGCAGGCGCCGCTGGCGCTGGCGCAGCGCGCCAGCGGCCTGGCGGCCGGCGTGCCCCTGCTCAACTCCCTGTTGAACTATCGCCACAGCCAGCTGGTGCACACCCCGGACGGCGAGGTCGACGCGCTCATGGAATGGGAGGGCATGCGCGTGCTGGCAGCCGAGGAACGCGGCAATTACCCGTGCGGGCTGACCGTGGACGACTTGGGCGAGGACTTCGCCCTGACCGTGCAGTGCTACCGCGAACATGGGCCTCAGCGGGTATTCGGCTACCTCGAACACGCCATCGTGACGCTGCTCGACGCGCTCGAAAACGATCCGCAGCAGCCTTTCATGGACCTGGCGCGCCTGCCGGACGGCGAGTGCCGCCGGCTGTTCGACGAATTCAATGCACCGCCGCGTCCGTTCGCCGGCCCCACCCTGGTGCACCAGCTGTTCGAAGCCCAGGCGGCACGCCAGCCCGATGCGCCTGCGCTCATCTTCGAAGACCGGCAACTCAGCTATGGCGACCTGAACCGGCGTGCCAACGGCATTGCCCACCGCTTGCTGGCGCTGGGCGTGCAGCCGGACGACCGTGTGGCGATCTGCGCCGAGCGCAGCCTGGAGATGGTGATCGGCCTGCTCGGTATCCTGAAAGCCGGCGCTGCCTACGTACCGCTCGATCCGGCCTATCCGGTCGAGCGCCTGGCCTGGATGCTGGCCGACTGCGCGCCAGCGGCGGTGCTGGCGCAGGCGGCCCTGCAGGCGACGGTGTGCGACCTGCTGGCACCGGCCGCCGGCGACCGCAGCGTGCATGCGCAGCCGGCCTTGCTGCTGCTCGACGACGGCGACGTCCACGGCAGCGCCGACAATCCGCAGCTGCCCGCGCTGACCGCGCAGCACCTGGCCTACGTGATCTACACGTCCGGCTCGACCGGCATGCCCAAGGGCGTGGCGAACGAACATGCCGGCGTGGTCAACCGCCTGCTGTGGGCGCGCGACGAATACCGGATCGACGCCAGTGAGTGCCTGCTGCAGAAAACCCCGTTCAGCTTCGACGTGTCGGTGTGGGAATTCTTCCTGCCGCTGCTGGCCGGGGCCCGGCTGGTCATCGCCCGACCGAACGGCCACCAGGACCCGCACTACCTGGCCCAGCTCATCGCCGGCGCCGGCGTCACCACGGCCCACTTCGTGCCGTCGATGCTGCAGGCCTTCCTCGACAGCGATCCGGCGCCACATTGCCGCGGCCTGCGCCGCGTGCTGTGCAGCGGCGAAGCGTTGCCCCATGCGCTGCAAATGCGCTTCCATGCGGCCTTGCCCGAGGTCGAGCTGCACAACCTGTATGGCCCGACCGAGGCGGCAGTCGACGTCACCGCATGGCATTGCAGGCCCGATGGACGCGCGGGCGTCGTTCCCATCGGCAAGCCGATCGCCAACGTGCGGATTCACATCCTCGACCGCTACCTGCAGCCGGTGCCGCTCGGCGTCCCCGGTGAAATCCATATCGGCGGGGTGGCCGTCGCGCGCGGTTACCTGAACCGTCCGGCACTGAACGCCGAGCGCTTCATCTGTGATCCGTTCAGCGCCGTACCAGGCGCGCGCCTGTACAAGACCGGCGACCTCGGGCGCTGGCTCGAAGACGGTGCCATCGACTACCTGGGGCGCAACGACTTCCAGGTCAAGATCCGGGGCTTCCGCATCGAGCTGGGCGAGGTGGAAGCGCGCCTTGTCGAGTGCGAGGGCGTGCGCGAAGCGCTGGTGCTGGCGCGCGCCGACGCCGACGGCGGCGACCAACGGCTGGTGGCGTATCTGGTGGCTGGCGCGCAGCTGGCGGTGGCGGCCGTGCGCACGCAGCTGGCGCAGTGCCTGCCGGCCCACATGGTGCCCAGCGCCTTCGTGGTGGTCGACGCGTTCCCGCTCTCGCCGAACGGGAAGATCGACCGCAAGGCGCTGCCGGCGCCCGGCAGCGAAGCGGTGGTGAGCCGCCGTTACGAGGCGCCGATCGGCGCCATCGAGAGCGCGCTGGCAGCCATCTGGCAGGAGCTGCTCGGCATCGAGCGGGTGGGGCGTCACGACCACTTTTTCGAGCTCGGCGGCCATTCGCTGCTGGCCATGCGCCTGCTGATCCGCATTCGCGAGCAATTCGGAATGGAGGTCGCGCTGGCCAGGGTGTTCCAGACACCAACGATCGCCGCGCTGGGCGAACTGCTGGCGGCGGCGCAGCTGGCGCACTTCCATACCGACGAGATTGCGCTGGCCGCGGCCGGCATGGATGACCTGACTGAAGAACAGCTGCTGGCGCTACTGGCCGAGGAAAACCACCAGTGAGCGCCCGGGACGAAGTGCCCGCAGCACCGACGACATTGCACCTATTGGAGAGTAGTGATGAGTGAAACAACTTCCGGCAGCGCGAACGCGGTCGAGATCCTCAAGCGCGAGCTGATGCTGCGCCGCCTGGCAAAAAACGGCAGCGCACGTGCGCGTCCCGCCGATGCCATCGGCACCGCCGACCGCAGTCTGCCGATGCCGCTGTCCTGGGCCCAGCAGCGGCTCTGGTTCCTCGACCAGCTCGACGCCGCCGCCGGCGCCGCCTATCACATGGGCGCCGCCCTGCGCCTGAGCGGATGGCTGGATCGCGCCGCCCTGAGGGCCGCACTGGACCGCATCGTGGCGCGCCACGAAGTGCTGCGCACCACGTTCGCCGACGTCGACGGACACCCGGTGCAGGTGATCGCCCCGGCGCACGGCTTCAGCCTGCTCGAGCACGACCTGGCCGCGTTGTCCGGCGCCGAACAGGAACTGGCCGTCCAGCGCCTGTGCCGCGATGCCGAGCAGATGCCGTTCGACCTGGCCACCGGCCCCCTGATCCGGGCCCAGTTGCTGTGCCTTGGCGACGACGCGCACATCCTGCAGATCACCCAGCATCACATCGTCACCGACGGTTGGTCGAACGGCGTGCTGGTGCGGGAACTGATGGCGCTGTACCAGGCCTTCGTCGCCGGCGCGGACGATCCGCTGCCGCCGCTCGCCATCCAGTACGCCGACTACGCCGCCTGGCAGCGTGACTGGCTCAAGGGAGAGCAGCTGCAGGCCCAGATCGATTTCTGGAAGCGGCAGCTGGAAGGGGCGCCCGCCTTGCTGGAACTGCCGCTCGACCATCCGCGTCCGGCGCGCCAGAGCTATGCCGGCGGCACGGTGCCGCTGGCGCTGGACGCCGAACTGTCCGCCCAGCTGCGCCTGTGGAGCCAGCGCCATGGCTGCACCCTGTTCATGGCCTTGCTGACCGGCTGGACCATCCTGATGGCGCGCCTGTCGGGCCAGCAGGACGTGGTGGTCGGGACCCCGGTGGCCAACCGCCAGAAGCGTGAACTCGAACAGCTGATCGGCTTTTTCGCCAACACCCTCGCGCTGCGCGTGGCGCTCGACGACGACCCCACCGTGGCGGCGCTGATGGCGCGTGTGAAAACCGCCACCCTGGCCGCTTTCGCGCACCAGGACCTGCCGTTCGAACAGGTGGTGGAAGTGGTGAGGCCGGCGCGCTGCATGAGCCACTCGCCCCTGTTCCAAGTGGCGCTCACCCTCGACAACACGGCGCGCGCCGACACCGTCGCCACGCCGGGCCTGACCCTGGCGCCGCTGGCGCAGCCGCATACCACCACCCACTTCGACTTGACGCTGGCGCTGACCGACAGCGGCGCCGCGATCGAAGGCGACATCGAATACGCGAGCGACCTGTTCGAGCATGCGACGGTGCAGCGCTGGGCGAGCCACCTGCGCACGGTGCTGGGCGCCATGTGCCGCGACGACGGCCAGCGCGTGAGCGCGCTGCCGCTGATGGACGCGGCCGGACGCGCGCAGATGTTGCTGGGTCTAAACAAGGACGTCGCTCCGTGCCCGCAGCAGCAGCTGGTGCACCAGCTGGTGGAGCGGCAGGCCCGCGAGCGCGGCGACGCCGTCGCCCTCCGCAGTGGCGTGCGCGAGGTGCGCTACGCGGAACTGAACGCCTGCGCCAACCGCCTCGCACACCACCTGCGCGCGCTAGGCGTGGGACGCGGCATGCCGGTGGCGCTGTGCACCGGGCGCGGGCCCGACATGGTGATCGGCCTGCTCGCCATTCTCAAGGCGGGCGGCGCCTACGTCATGCTCGATGCCGCGCTGCCGGCCGAACGGCTGGCCTACATGCTGCATGACACTGCCTGCACGGTGATCGTCGCCACCGGCGCCACGCTGGTCGCGCTGCCGCTCGACGGCCAGCAGCTGGTGCTGCTCGATCGCGACAGCGCCGCCATCGGCGCGTATCCGGACACCGACCCGGTCCCGGTCAGCCAGCCGGACGACATCGCCTACTGCATGTACACCTCCGGATCCAGCGGCCAGCCGAAGGGCGTGGCGATTCCCCACAAGAGCATTCTCGGCTTCATGCTCAACGTCGACTATGCCGCGTGGAGCAGCGACAGCGTCGTGTTGCAGTATTCTTCCGTCTCATGGGACGTACTGACCCTGGAGCTGTGGCCGGTCCTGGCCCATGGCGGATGCGCGGTGCTGTTCGACGGCGCCAGCGTCACGCCGCGCGAACTGGGCAGCCATATCCTTGCCCACGGCGTCAACCAGCTGTGGCTGACTTCCACCTTCTTCAACCTGATGGTCGACGAGGACGTGCAGTTGCTGGCCGGGGTGCGCCAACTGCTGGTCGGCGGCGAGCAGGTGTCGGGCGCCCACGTGCGCAAGCTGATGCAGGCCCTCCCCGGGGTGCGGGTGGTGAACGGTTACGGTCCGTCCGAGTGCACCGTGTTCGCGGCCTGCTACGTGGTGCCGGACGATTTCGACGACGCGCGCAAGCTGCCGATCGGGCGCCCGGTGGGCGACCGCCGCATCTATGTGCTGGACGCCTCGCAGCAGCCGGTGCCGGTGGGCGTGGTGGGCGAGCTGTATGTGGCCGGCGACAGCGTGGCGCGCGGCTATATCAACCTGCCGCAGCTGACCGGGCAGCGCTTCCTGCCCGATCCCTTCGCGGCCGGGGAGCGCATGTACCGCAGCGGCGACCTGGTGCGCTGGCTGGCCGACGGCAACCTGGAATTCGTCGGCCGCGCCGACGATCAGGTCAAGCTACGCGGTTTTCGCATCGAACTGGGCGAAATCCGTGCGCGCCTGGCAGCCTGCCCGGGAGTGATGGATGCCGCCGTCGTCGCGCGCGACGACCTGCCCGGTGTGGCCGACAAGCGCCTGGTCGCCTACGTGGCGCCGCAGCAAGGCGTGGCGCTGGATGTCACCGACCTGCGGGCCCGGCTCGCCGCCACGCTGCCGGCCTATATGGTACCGGCCGCTTTCGTGCTGATGGCGGCGTTGCCGCTCACGCCCAACGGCAAGCTCGATCGCAAGGCGCTGCCGCTGCCCGACGGCGCCGCGCTCGCCAGCCGCAGCTACCAGGCGCCGCAAAGCGAGGTGGAAGCGACCGTCGCCCGGGTCTGGCAGGAACTGCTCGGGCTCGCGCAAGTGGGCCGCGACGACCATTTCTTCGAGCTGGGGGGCCACTCGCTGCTGGCCGTGCAGCTGATGGCGCGCCTGCGCCAGGCGCTCGGCGTGGAACTGACGTTGCGCGAGCTGTTCGACGCACCCACCGTGGCCGCGCTGGCGCAGGCCGCCGCCGGTGCCCACCGCGCCAGTGGCGTGCAGATGACCCGGGTCGATACCTCGGTGCCGGTGCCGGTGTCCTGGGCCCAGCAACGCCTCTGGTTCCTCGACCAGCTCGACCACGCCGCCAGCGCCACCTTCCACATCTCCACCGCGCTGCTGCTGCAGGGTGAAGTCGATGGTGCCGCTCTGCAGGCGGCGCTGGACCGCATCGTGGCCCGTCACGATATCCTGCGCACCCGCTTCACCGTCATCGACGGCCAGCCGATGCAGTGCGTGGCGCCGCCCGGCGCCGGCTTCTGCATGGCGCACGAGGACCTGTCCAATCTGTCCGAACTGGACCAGCAGGAGCGCGTGCAGCAGGTGTGCCGCGCGGAGGAGCGCGATCCGTTCGACCTGGCGCACGGACCTCTGATCCGCGGCCGCCTGCTGCGCCTGGCCGACGACCAGCACGCGCTGGTCGTGACCCAGCACCATATCGTCACCGATGGCTGGTCGGTCGGGGTCATGGTGCGCGAACTGGCCGCGCTGTACGACGCCTTCACACTGGGCCAGCCCGACCCGCTGCCGCCGCTGTCGATCCAGTACGCGGACTATGCCAGCTGGCAGCGCGGCTGGCTCCAGGGCGAAGTGCTGGAGCAGCAGCGCGCCTTCTGGCTGAACCACCTGCAGGGTGCGCCCGTCTTGTTGGAACTGCCGCTGGACCGCAAACGTCCCGCCCGGGCCAGCCATGCCGGCGGCGCCGTCGCGCTGGCCCTGCCCGCCGATCTGTGCAGCGGCTTGCGCCACCTGAGCCAGCGCCACGGGACCACCCTGTTCATGACGCTGCTGACCGGCTGGTCGATCCTGCTGGCGCGGCTGGCGGGCCAGGACGAGATCGTGGTCGGCACCCCGGTGGCCAACCGACCGCACGGCGAGATCGAATCGCTGATCGGCTTTTTCGTCAACATGCTGGCGCTGCGCGTACGGATCGACGACAACCCAAGCGTGGCGGCGCTGCTGGCGCGCGTCAAGGGCGACACCCTGGACGCCTACGCGCACCAGGACCTTCCCTTCGAGCAAGTGGTCGAAGCGCTCCAGCCGCAACGCTCGATGAGCCATGCGCCGCTGTTCCAGGCGTCGCTCACGCTGAACAATATGCCGATCGGCACCGACCTGGAACTGTCCGGCCTGTCGCTCTCGCGCATCGCTTCCCAGGAAAACCCGACCCAGCTCGACCTGCGGCTGGAACTGACCGAAGTGGGCCAGACGGTGCGTGGTGTGCTGACCTACGCCCACGACCTGTTCGACGCCGCCACCATCGGCCGCTGGATCGGTCACCTGCACACGGTGCTGGCGGCCATGGTCGCCGATGACCAACAGCACGTGGCCACGCTGCCGCTGCTGGCGGATAGCGAGCGCGACGCCATCGTCGCAGGCCTCAACGCGACCGCGCGCGACTATTCCCATGAGCACACTATCGCCCAGGTATTCGAGGCACGCGCCGCGGCCCAGCCGCACGCCACGGCCCTGGTGCACGAAGGCGTGACGCTGTCCTACGGCGAACTGAATCGCCGCGCCAACCGCCTGGCGCACCACCTGATCGCCGCCGGCGCCGGCAGCGAAGACCGGGTCGCCGTGTGCCTGGAGCGCGGTCCGGACATGATTGTGGCGATGCTGGCCATCCTCAAGGCCGGCGCGGCCTACGTCCCGCTCGACACCAGCTATCCGGCCGAACGGCTGGCCTTCCTGCTGGAGGACTGCGCCCCGGTCGCGCTGGTCAGCCATGCCGCCCATCTGGACCGCCTGCCATGGCTGGCCTGCCCGGTGGTGGCGCTGGACCAGGACGGCGCCAAGGTGGAGCGCCGCCCGGATACCGATCCGGCCCGCACCGGCGGCGGGGCCAGCCTCGCCTATGTGATCTACACCTCCGGCTCGACCGGTACGCCCAAGGGCGTGATGGTCGAGCAGCGCAGCGTGCTGCGCCTGGTGCTGAACAATCATTTCGCCCCGATCGATGCGGAAGACTGCATCGCTCACTGCGCCAATCCGGCGTTCGACGCCTCGACCTGGGAAATCTGGGCCGCCCTGCTCAACGGCGCGCGCCTGCTGCTGGTGCCGCAGCCGGTGCTGCTCGACCCGATCAGTTTTTCGAATGTCCTGGTCGAGGAGCACGTCACGGCCTTGTGGATGACGGTGGGCCTGTTCAATGAATACGCGCCGCTGCTCGAGACGGCGTTCAGCCAGCTGCGCTACCTGCTGGTGGGCGGCGACGCGCTCGACCCGCGCGCGATGGCGCGCCTGCTGGCCGGCGGCCAGTCGCCGCGCCACGTCATCAATGGCTATGGCCCGACCGAAACCACCACCTTCGCCGCCACCTACGAGATCGCCGCGGTGGCGCCGGACGCGCTCTCGATCCCGATCGGCAAACCGATCGCCAACACCACGCTCCACATCCTGGACGCCTGCGGCCAGCCGGTTCCGCTGGGCGTGGCCGGCGAGATCCACATCGGCGGGCCCGGAGTCGCGCGCGGCTACCTGTTCCGTCCCGAGCTGACTGCCGAGCGCTTCATCGCCGATCCGTTCAGCACTGTCCCCGGGGCGCGCCTGTACAAGACCGGCGACCTGGGCCGCTACCTGGCCGACGGCAACGTCGAATACCTGGGTCGCAACGACTTCCAGGTCAAGATCCGCGGTTTCCGTGTCGAGCTGGGCGAAATCGAAGCCCGCCTGGCCGCCTGCCCCGGCGTGCGCGAAGCGGTGGTGCTTGCCCGCGAAGGCGAGTCCGGTTCCGCATCCGACAAGCGCCTGGTGGCGTATGTGCTGGCGCACGAAGGCCACAGCCTGGTGGCCGGCACCCTGCGCGAGCAGCTGGCGCAGGTGCTGCCGCCCTATATGGTGCCGTCGGCCTTCGTGAGCATGCAGGTGTTTCCGCTGACGCCCAACGGCAAGCTGGATCGCAGGGCGCTGCCGGCGCCCGACCAGCAGGCACTGGCCACGCGCGCGTACGAAGCGCCGCGGGGTGCCACCGAGCTGGCGCTGGCCCGCCTGTGGCAGGAGCTGCTGGGCTTGCCGCAGGTGGGCCGCCACGACCAGTTCTTCGACCTGGGCGGCCACTCGCTGCTGGCGGTGCAGCTGGTTTCCCGCGTGCGCCAGCTGTTGGGCGTGGAGCTGGAACTGCGCGACCTGTTCGCCCAACCCACCCTGGCCGGCCTCGCCACGCTGGCGGACGGCGCCCGGCGCGCCGACCTGGCGCGCATCGAACGGGCCGTGCGCAGCGTGCCGCCGCCGTTGTCCTGGGCCCAGCAGCGCCTCTGGTTCATCGACCAGCTCGACCACGCCGCCGGCGCCGCCTATCACATCCCGGTGGCGCTGCAGCTCAAGGGCCGGCTGGACTACACCGCGCTGCAGGCCACGCTGGAACGGATCGTCGCGCGCCATGAAGTGCTGCGCACCACCTTTCAGGAAATCGACGGCGAGCCGCGCCAGATCATCGCCAATGCCGGCGGCGCGTTCGCGCTGGACCTGACCGATCTGAGCCAGCTGGCGCACGCGGAGCAGCAGGCGGACGTGCGCCGGCTGGTCCGCGACCAGGCCTGCCGCCCGTTCGACCTGGCGCAAGGCCCGCTGATCCGCGGCGAGCTGCTGCGGCTCGCACCCGATGAACACGTGCTGCTGCTCACCCAGCACCACATCGTCACCGACGGCTGGTCGATTGGCGTGCTGGTGCAGGAAGTGGCGGCCCTGTACGGCGCCTTGTGCCAGGGCATCCCCGATCCGCTGCCGCCGCTGGCGCTGCAGTATGCCGATTTCGCCGTCTGGCAGCGCAACAGGCTGTGGGGCGAAGCGTTGCAGGTCCAGGCCGACTTCTGGCGCGGCCACCTGGCCGGCGCGCCGGCCCTGCTCGAACTGCCGCTAGACCGCGCCCGCCCGCCGGTGCAAAGCCATGCCGGCGCCACGCTGCCGGTCGTGCTGGCGCCCGAACTGTGCGCCGCGCTGCGCCAGCTGTCGCAGCGCCACGGCACCACGCTGTTCATGACCTTGCTGGCCGGCTGGGCCGTCGTGCTGGCGCGCCTGTCGGGCCAGGACGATGTCGTGATCGGCGCGCCGGTGGCCAACCGCCAGCGCGCCGAACTGGAACACCTGATCGGCTTCTTCGTCAACACGCTGGCCCTGCGCGTGCGCCTGGACGACAATCCCAGTGTGGCCGCCCTGCTGGCCCGGGTGCGCGCCGACACGCTCGACGCGTATGCGCACCAGGACCTGCCGTTCGAGCAGGTGGTGGAGGTGCTCAAGCCGGTGCGGTCGCTGGCCCATGCGCCGCTGTTCCAGGTGATGCTTGCGCTGAACAATACGCCGCTGGACACGTCGCTGTCGCTGCCGGACCTGACGCTGTCGCCGCTGGCGGCGGGTCACATCACCAGCCACTTCGACCTGACGCTGTCGTTTTCCGAAAGCGAGGCGGGGCTCGAAGGCACGCTCGAATATGCGAGCGACCTGTTCGACAGCACCACCATGGCGCGCTGGATCGGCCACCTGCAGACCGTCTTGGCGGCGATGGCGGCCGACGACCAGCTGGCCGTGCGCGCCTTGCCGCTGCTATCGGCGGACGAGGAACGCCACATCGTGCAGGATTTCGGCCGGGGCGCCGGCAGCGGCGGCGTCGACGGCTGCGAGCTGTTCCACCAGATGTTCGAGCGGCGCGTCACGCTCGATCCCGACGCCAGCGCCGTCATCCACGAAGGCCGCCAAGTCAGCTACGCCGAATTGAACGGCATGGCCAATCGCGTCGCCGCGCGCCTGCTCGTGCTGGGCATACGGCCCGACCAGCCGGTCGCGGTCTGCCTCGAACGGGGCGTCGACGTGGTCGCCGCGTTGCTGGGGATACTGAAGGCCGGCGGCGCCTACCTGCCGCTGGACCCGACCTATCCACAGGAACGGCTGGCCTACATGGTCGCCGACAGCGCACCGCTGGCGTTGCTCGGCACCGGCGAACTCGGCGCCGCGCTGGCCGTGCCGCGCCTGGACATCGAGGAACTGCTGGCCGGCGACGGCGCGGCGCCGGCCAACCCCGACGCCAGCCTGCTCGGCCTGCGCGCGGATCACCTGGCCTACATCATCTATACCTCCGGCTCGACCGGCACCCCGAAGGGCGTGATGAACCTGCAGCGCGGCATGGCCAACCTGGCGCGCGCCCAGCAGCCGCTGATGCAAGCCGGGCCCGGCGCGCGCATACTGCAATTCGCCTCGCTCTGCTTCGACGCCAGCGTGTTCGACATCGTGACGGCACTCTCGAGCGGCGCGGCGCTGGTGATGGCCGGCGCCGCGGCACTGGAACCCGGCGCGCCGCTGTGGCATACGCTGCAGCACGAGCGCATCACCCATGCGCTGTTGCCGGGGGCGGTAGTGGCACTGTGGGGCGACGCCGTCCCGGCGCAGCCGCTGACCCTTATCGTGGGCGGCGACGCCCTGCCGCTGGCGGTGGCGCGCCACTGGCCGGCCCATGCCCGCTTGTTCAACGCCTACGGCCCGACCGAGGCGGCAGTATGCGTCACCATGCACCCCTGCAGTGGACAGGAAACGGGAAGCGTGCCGATCGGCCGTCCGCTGGGCGACGTGCAGATCTACATCCTAGACCTCCAGGGTAGGGTGCAGCCGCTCGGCGTGGCCGGTGAAATCCATATCGGCGGCCGTGGCGTGGCGCGTGGCTACCTCAACCTGCAGGACCTGACGCAACAGCGCTTCATTGCCGATCCGTACAGCGGCGCGCCCGGCGCGCGCCTGTACAAGACCGGGGACCTGGGACGCTGGCTGCCCGATGGCAGCATCGAGTTCCTGGGCCGTAACGACTACCAGGTGAAGATCCGCGGGTTCCGCGTCGAGCTGGGCGAAATCGAGGCGCGTCTGACGGCCTTGGGCGGACTGCGCGACGTGGCTGTCGCCGCGCGCACCGATGGCGGGGAGAAGCGCCTGGTGGCCTACCTGGTGCCTCAGGAAGACGTGGTGCCAGACCTGGCGGCTGTGCGCGACCAGTTGGCAGGCCAGCTTCCGCATTACATGGTGCCGTCCGCGTTCGTGGTGCTGGACGCCATGCCGCTGACGATAAACGGCAAGCTCGATCGCAAGGCGCTGCCCGCGCCGGGCACGGGCACGGTCGTCGCGCGTGCCTTCGAGGCGCCGCAAGGGGACACCGAAATCGCGATCGCTGCCCTGTGGCAGGAACTGCTGGGCGTGCCGCAGGTGGGGCGCCATGACCAGTTTTTCGAGCTGGGTGGCCATTCGCTGCTCGCGGTGCAGCTGCTCTCGCGCATGCGCCAGCAACTGGGCGTGGAAGTAAGCCTGCGCGAACTGTTCGCCGAGCCCGGCCTGGCCGGCCTGGCCGCGCTGGCGTGCCGCGCGCGGCGCGCCGATACCGACCGCATCGCCGCCGCCGACCGCAGCCTGCCGCTGCCATTGTCATGGGCCCAGCAGCGCCTGTGGTTTCTGGACCAGCTGGACCACGCGGCCAGCGCCGCCTACCACTTGCCGGCGGCACTGCGCCTGACCGGCCAGCTCGATCGCGCCGCGCTGCAGGCCACGCTGGACCGGATCATCGCGCGCCACGAAGTGCTGCGCACCAGCTTCGTGGTGGACGCGGGCCGGCCGCGCCAGCAGATCAAGGCGCCGGACACGCGCTTCGCGTTGACCGGACACGACCTGCGCCAGCTCGACAGCGCCGCCCGCGGCACCGCCTTCGAGGCCATCGCCAGTGCGGAGGCGCTGGCGCCGTTCGACCTCGCCACCGGGCCCCTGATCCGCGGGCAGCTGCTGCAGCTGGCCGACGACGAGCACGTGCTGCTCATCACCCAGCACCACATCGTCACCGACGGCTGGTCGGTGGGTGTGATGGTGCAGGAAGTGCAGGCTCTGTATACCGCCTTCACCGGGGGCGGTGCCGACCCGCTGCCGCCGCTGGCGATCCAGTACGCCGATTATGCGGCCTGGCAGCGCGGTTGGCTGCAGGGCGAGGTACTGCAGGCCCAGCTCGACTTCTGGCGCGCCCATCTCGGCGGCGCCCCAGCCCTTCTCGAACTGCCGCTCGACTTTGCCCGCCCGGCCGCCCAGAGCTACGCCGGCGCCCTGGTGCCGGTCAGCTTCACTCCCGCCCTGAGCAACGCCCTGCGCGCCTACGCACAGCGCAGCGGCACCACCCTGTTCATGGTACTGATGGCCGGCTGGGCCACGGTGCTGGCGAAGCTGTCGGGCCAGTACGACCTGGTGATCGGCGCACCGATCGCCAACCGCCAGCGCGCTGAGGTGGAAAACCTGATCGGCTTCTTCGTCAATACGCTGGCACTGCGTGTGCACCTGAAGGACAACCCGACCCTGGCCGAACTGCTGGCCCAGCTCCGGGACACCACGCTGCAAGCCTACGCTTACCAGGACCTGCCGTTCGAGCAGGTGGTGGAAGCGGTCAACCCGGTGCGTTCGATGAGCCATCCACCGGTGTTTCAGGTGTCGCTGACGCTGAACAACATGCCCAACAACGGCGCCGTGACGCTGCCGCAGCTGCGCCTGGAGCCGGTCGACACCACCCACCATGCCGCCAAGGTCGACCTGTCGCTGCTGCTGGCCGAGTCGGACGAGCGGATCGAAGGCTCGCTGGTGTACGCCAGCGACCTGTTTGCCGGCGCCACCATCGAGCGCTGGTTCGGGCACCTGCACAGCGTGCTCGAAGCCCTGGTCGAGAACGACCAGCTGCGCGTGGCCGATGTGTCGCTGCTGTCGGCGCCCCAGCGCCACCAGCTGCTGGAACAGTTCAACGCTTCGCAGCGTCCGTATCCTGCCGATGAACTGATGCACCGCATGTTCGAGGCGCAGGCCGCAGTTAGCCCCGAGGCGCCGGCGCTGCTGTTCAACGATCAGTGCGTGAGCTACGAGCAACTGAACCGCCGTGCCAACCAGCTGGCCCATCACCTGATTGCCCTTGGCATCGGTCCCGACCAGCGCGTGGCCATTTGCGTCGAGCGTGGGCCGGACATGCTGGTCGCCATGCTCGGCACCATGAAGGCAGGCGGCGCCTACGTGCCGCTCGACCCATCCTATCCGCTCGAGCGCCTGGCCTACATGCTGGAAGACTGCGCGCCGTCGGTGCTGGTCAGCCAGGCGGCCCAGCTTGACCGCCTGCCCTGGACCGCGGCGCCGGTGGTGGTGCTCGACGAAGAGCAGGGCAGGCTGGCACGCCGGCCCGCGCACGATCCGCAGCTGGACCTGCGCGGCGAACACCTGGCCTACGTGATCTACACCTCCGGATCGACCGGCCTGCCCAAGGGCGTGATGAACCATCACCGCGGCTTGTGCAACCTGGCGCGCGCCCAGGCCGAGCTGTTCGAGGCCGGACCGGGCGCGCGGGTGCTGCAGTTTGCCTCGTTCAGCTTCGACGCATCGATCTGGGAAAGCGTCATGGCGCTCACCAGCGGCGCGGCCCTGGTGCTGGCCGAAACGGACGCGCTGCGTCCCGGGCAGCCCTTGCTCGACACCCTGGCGCGGCACGCGGTGACCCATGCCACCCTGCCCGGCGCCGTGGTGGCCGGCTGGGACCAGGATTCGGTGGCCGCTTCGCTCACGCTGATCGTGGCCGGCGACGCCTTCCCGTCTGCCGTCGCCCGCCAGCTGGCGCGCAAGCACCGCCTGTTCAATGCCTACGGCCCGACCGAAACCACGGTCTGCGCCAGCTTTCACCGCTGCACGCCCGACGAAGGCGACTCGGTACCGATCGGACGTCCGATCGCCAACACCCGCCTGTATGTCCTGGACCGGAACGGCAAGCCCGCGCCGCTGGGCGTGGCGGGCGAAATCCATATCGGCGGCGCCGCCGTGGCGCGCGGTTACCTGTTCCGCCCTGAACTGACGGCCGAGCGCTTCATCGCCGATCCGTTCGGCACCGCCGGTGCGCTGCTGTACCGGACCGGCGACCTGGGACGCTGGCGGGCCGACGGCGAGCTCGAATACCTGGGCCGCAACGACCACCAGGTCAAGATCCGCGGCTTCCGGATCGAGCTTGGCGAGATCGAGGCACGCCTGGCCGGCGCGCCCGGCGTGCGCGAAGCCGTGGTCGCGGCGCGCGACGATGGTCCGGGCGCGACCCCGGGCGACAAGCGCCTGGTAGCCTATCTGCTGATGGAAGAGGGCGCCGAACTGGCCGTTAATGCGCTGCGCGAGCACCTGTCGGCGCTACTGCCGGCGTACATGGTGCCAAGCGCCTTTGTAACGCTCGACGCCTTCCCGCTGAGCGCCAACGGCAAGCTCGATCGGAAGGCGCTGCCGGCCCCGGGCGAGCTGGCCGTGGCGCAGCAGGCGTACGTGGCGCCCGAGGGTGCGGTCGAACAGGCCGTGGCCGAAGTGCTGCAGGAAGTCCTGGGCATCGAACGGGTGGGACGTCACGACCACTTTTTCGAACTCGGCGGCCACTCGCTGATGGTGGTCACCCTGATCGAGCGCCTGCGCCAGCGCGGCCTGGCGATGGAAGTGCGCGACGTGTTCAGCGCGCCGACCCTGGCCGCGATGGCGGTCGTGATCGGCCAGCGCGAGGGCCAGGCCGCCGCGCCGGCGGCGCCGGCCAACCTGATCGCCGCCGGCACCACCCGCATCACGCCCGCCATGCTGCCGCTGGCCGACCTGACGCAGGATGAAATCGAGCTCGTGCTCGCGGCGATGCCGGGCGGGGTGGCCAATGTGCAGGACATGTATGCGCTGGCGCCGCTGCAGGAAGGCATCCTGTTCCACCACATGCTCAATACCGGCAGCGACGCCTACCTGACCTGCTCGGTGGTCGAGTTTGACTCGCGCCAGCGGCTCGACGCCTTCCTGGACGCGCTGCAGCAGGTGATCGACCGCCACGATATCCTGCGCACCGCCTTCTTCTGGGAGGGCCTGGCGCAGCCGCTGCAGGTGGTGGCGCGTCGCGCCACCCTGCCGGTCACGCAGCTGGTGCTGGACGCCGTGGCCGATCCGGTCGCCGCGCTGCTGGCCCAGGTGGCGCGCGACTATCCGGCCATGGACCTGCGCCAGGCGCCGCAGCTGGCCGCCTTCGTGGCCCGCAAGCCGGACGGTTCGGGCTTCCTGCTCGGATTGCACGAGCATCACATCATCAGCGACAACTTCACGCTGCAGCTGGTGCTCGCCGAAATCGGCCACCTGATGTCGGGCCAGGCGCAGCTGCTGCGCGCGCCGGTCCCGTACCGTAACTTCATCGCCCAGACCCGATCGGTCCCGGACCAGGTGCACGAGGACTACTTCCGCGCCCGGCTGGGCGACATCGACGCTCCGACCGCGCCGTTCGGGCTGCTCGACGTGCAGTCGTCCGGCGCCGTCTCGACCGAAGCGCGGCTGCTGATCGACGGCGCGCGGGCTGCGGCCATCCGTGCCACCGCGCGCCGGATGGGCGTACCGCCCGCGGCCTTGTTCCATGTCGCCATGGCGCGTGTGCTGTCGGTGTGCAGCGGCCGTGAGGACGTGGTGTTCGGCAGTGTGCTCTCGGGCCGCATGCAGGGTTCGGAGGGCGCGGACCAGGTGCTGGGGATGTTCATCAATACCCTGCCGCTGCGTATTTCGCTGGCCGGGCGCAGCGCCGAAAGCGCCGTGCGCGAGACCTGCGCCGCGATGGCCGGCCTGCTTGGCCACGAACAGGCCTCGCTGGCGCTGGCCCAGCGCTGCAGCGGGGTGCGTGCGCCCTTGCCGCTGTTTAGCGCACTGCTCAATTACCGCCATCCGAACGTCGTGACGCCGCGCGGCGACGGCGCGCCGCTGGCCGTCTGGGAGGGCACGCGTCTTCTGAGCGCGGTGGAACGCACCAATTATCCGTTCGATATTTCGGTGGATGACCACCAGGGCGAATTCGTCCTGACCGCCAAATGCAGCGGTGTCAATCCGCAGCGGGTGGCCGGCTATCTGCTTAACGCGGTGAATGGCCTGGTGGCGGCGCTCGACCATCAGCCGGGGCAAGCGATCAGTGCGATCGGCGTGATGGCGTTGGCGGAGCGTCAGCGCGTGCTGCGGGACTTCAACGACAACGCGCTGCCGTTCGAACACGAGGGCCTGATGCATGGACTGTTCGAGCGCCAGGCCGCCGCCAACGGCGGCGCCGCCGCGCTGGTGCACGGTGCGCAATCGCTCAGCTATGCGCAACTGAACGCGCGCGCCAACCGCCTTGCGCGCCACCTGGTCGCCCAGGGCGTGACGCCCGGGCAGCTGGTGGGCGTGTCGCTGCACCGGTCGGCGCAAACGGTGGTGGCGCTGATGGCGATCCTCAAGGCCGGCGCCGCCTACGTGCCGCTGGACCCGAACTATCCGGCCCAGCGCAAGGCGCACATCGTCGAAGACAGCCGGATAGGCTACCTGCTGACCGAAGAAGCGCTGCTGGCGCTGTTGGCCGACGAGGTCGTGGCCGGCGCGCTGCGCGCCGCGGCCACGCGCACCATCGTCGTCGACGATGGTGCGCTGGCGCTCGAGAACTATGCCGACACCGATTTGCCGGCGCTGGCCGGCGCCGGCGATACCGCCTACCTGATCTATACGTCCGGCTCCACCGGCCGCCCCAAGGCTGTGCAGATCTGCCACCGCAACGTGATTGCGCTGGTGAGCTGGGCCGAGTCGGCGTTCAGCGGCGCCGAACTGGCGCGGGTGCTGGCATCGACCTCGCTCAACTTCGACTTGTCGGTGTTTGAAATCTTCGTTCCGCTGGCGCTGGGCGGCTGCACCGTGATCGTAGACGACGCGCTGGCGCTGCTGCGCGAAGACGTGGACGTCACGCTGATCAACACGGTGCCGTCGGCTTGCCGCGCGCTGATCGAGAACCGCGCCATCAAGGCCGGCGTGAAGGTGGTGAACCTGGCCGGCGAAGCGCTGCCGGTCGGGCTGGTGAATGACCTGCTGGCCCTCGGTTCGCTCGACCGCGTGTGCAATCTCTATGGCCCGTCGGAAGACACCACGTATTCGTCGTGGGCCACCTTCACCGCGCCGCTGGCGGGACCCATGACCATCGGGCGGCCCATCAACAACACCCAGTTCTACCTGCTCGACGCGCATGGCGAGCCTGTGCCTGTTGGCGTACCGGGTGAAATCCACATCGGCGGCGCGGGTGTCGCGGCGGGTTATCTGCATCAGCCGGCACTGACGGCGCAGCGCTTCATCGCCGACCCCTTCAATGGCGCGGCGGGCAGCCGCATGTACCGGACCGGCGACCTTGGCCGCTGGCGCGAAGACGGCCAGCTCGACTACCTGGGCCGCAACGACTTCCAGGTGAAGATTCGCGGCTTCCGGATCGAGCCGGGCGAGATCGAGGCACGCCTGTGCCAGCACCATGGCATCAAAGAAGCGGTGGTGCTGGCGCGCGGCGAGGGCGACGCCCAGCAACTCGTGGCGTACTGGGTGCCCCGCGACGGCGCAAGCACCGATACCACCGCACTGCGCGAGTGGATCGGCGCGACGCTGCCGCACTTCATGGTACCGGCCGCCTTCGTGCGCATGGATGCCTTCCCGCTCAACGCCAACGGCAAGCTGGAACGCAAGGCGCTGCCGCAAGCCGAGCTGGCGCCGGCGGGCGCACCGTACGAAGCGCCGCAAGGCGCCGTCGAAGAAGGCGTGGCCGCGATCTGGGCCGAGCTGCTCGGCGTGGCCAGGGTCGGCCGCCATGACCAGTTCTTCGAGCTGGGCGGGCACTCGCTGCTGGCGATTCGCCTGGTATCGCGCCTGCGTCAGGCGTTCGGCGTGGAACTGACGCTGCGCGAACTGTTTGCGCAGCCAGGACTGGCCGGCCTGTCGGCGCTGGTGGCCGGCGCCGCCCGCAGCAAGCTGTCTGCCATCGGTGCGGCCGACCGCGGCGCGGCGCTGCCGCTGTCCTGGTCGCAGCAGCGCCTGTGGTTCCTCGACCAGCTTGACGCGGCTGCAGGCGCCGCCTATCACATCCCGATGGCGCTGCGCCTGAGCGGGACGCTGGACCCGCGGGTGCTGGAGGCAACCCTGGCGCGCTTGGTGGAACGCCACGAAGTATTGCGTACCCGCTTTGTCGTCACCGACGGCGAGGTGCGGCAGGTGATCGACGCGCCGGTGCCCGTCGCGTTGCCGCTGCGCGAGGTGACGGATATGGCCGGCGTCGCCGACATCGCCCGTGCCGAGGCGGCGCAGCCATTCGACCTGGCCAGCGGTCCGCTGCTGCGCGGCCAGCTGCTGCGCCTCGCCGCCGACGACCATGTGCTGCTCATCACCCAGCACCACATCGTCACCGACGGCTGGTCGATCAACGTCATGGTGCGCGAAGTGGCGAACCTGTACGCGGCCTATGCGCAGGGCCTGGTCGATCCGCTGCCGCCGCTGGCGCTGCAGTATGCGGACTACGCCGCCTGGCAGCGCGGCTGGCTGCAGGGCGACGCCTTGCAGAGCCAGGTCGACTTCTGGCGGGCCCGCCTGGACGGCGCGCCGGCGCTGCTCGAGCTGCCGCTCGACCGCATGCGTCCCGCGCAGCAAAGCCATGCCGGGGCCTCGCTGCATACGGTGCTGCCCGGCGCCCTTTCCGACGGCTTGCGCCGACTCGGCCAGCGCCACGGCGCCACGCTGTTCATGACGCTGCTCGCCGGCTGGTCGGTGCTGCTGGCCCGGCTGTCGGGCCAGCAGGACGTGGTGGTCGGCACCCCGGTGGCGAACCGCGGCCGCAGCGAGATCGAATCGCTGATCGGATTTTTCGTCAATACGCTGGCCATGCGGGTCACGCTTGACGACAATCCGAGTGTCGCGGCGCTGTTGGCGCGCGTGCGCGCCAATGCGCTGGACGCCTACGCCAACCAGGACGTGCCGTTCGAGCAGGTGGTGGAAGCGCTCAATCCGGCCCG
Source organism: Burkholderiaceae bacterium (assembly GCA_022701635.1). GTDB lineage: Bacteria > Pseudomonadota > Gammaproteobacteria > Burkholderiales > Burkholderiaceae_D > Telluria > Telluria phyllosphaerae. The sequence continues at coordinate 27,939 of JAKOOD010000070.1, forward strand.
TTCGCTGAGCCATGCGCCGCTGTTCCAGAGCATGCTGACCCTGACCGAGGCGCAGGCCGTCCCGGCCATGAGTATGCCGGGCCTGTCGCTGCAGATGGTGGCGCAGGAGCGCAGCACGACCCAATTCGACCTGTCGCTGGCCTGCATCGATCATGGCGACCGCATCGGCATGACGTTCGAGTACGCGGCCGACCTGTTCGACGCCGCCACCATCGCGCGCTGGGCCGGCCATCTGCAAATCCTGCTGGCGGCCATGGTCGATAACGACGCTATGCAGGTGGCCCGGCTGCCGCTGTTGTCGGCGCAGCAGGAGCAGCAGCTGCGCGTGGTGTTCAACGACAATGCGCTGAACTACGACCGCAGACTGACCATGTACGCGCAGTTCGAGGCGCAGGTGGCGAAAACGCCGCATGCGCCGGCGCTGGTATGCGATGACGCCGAGTACTCGTACGCCGAACTCAACGCCCGCGCCAACCGCCTGGCCCACTACCTGGTGGCGCAGGGCGTCGGCGACGCCGGCATGGTCGGCGTGTGCCTGCGCCGTTCGAGCCAGATGGTGGTGGCCCTGCTGGCCATCCTGAAGGCGGGCGGCGCCTACGTGCCGATGGACCCGAACTATCCGGACCAGCGCCTCGACTACATTGTCGAAGACAGCGCGGTCAAGTGGCTGCTGACCGGCCTGGAACTGGCGGCGCGCCTCGGCGAATTGCCGAGCCTGGACGCGGCGCACACTTGCGTGATCGCCCTCGACGAGCCTGCGGTGCAGGCGGCGGTGCAGGCGCAGCCGGCGCACGATCCGGCGCCGCCGGGCAATGGCCGCCAGGCCGGTCCGGCCTACCTGATCTACACCTCCGGCTCCACGGGACGTCCGAAAGCGGTGCAGATCGACCATCGCAATGCCGTGGCGATGATCGCCTGGGCCGGCCATGCCTACAGCGCGCAGGACCTGGCACGCGTGCTGGCGTCGACTTCGCTCAACTTCGACCTGTCCGTATTCGAAATCTTCGTACCGCTTGCATACGGCGGCGCGGTGGTGGTGGTCGAGGATGCGATGGCGCTGCTGGGGCGCCGCCTGGAGCTGACCCTGATCAACACCGTGCCCTCGGCCTGCCGCGTGCTGCTCGAACGCGGCGCCATCCCGGCCGGCGTGCGGGTGGTGAACCTGGCCGGCGAAGCCTTGCCCGCGGTCCTGGTCAACCAGCTCCTGGCCTTGGGCTCGCTGGAGCGGGTGTGCAACCTGTACGGCCCGTCGGAAGACACGACCTATTCGTCGTGGGCCAGCTTCGATGCGCCACTGTCCGGTGCGGTGAGCATTGGCCGGCCGATCGCCAACACCCAGTTCTACGTGCTCGACCCCCATGGGCAGCTGGCGCCGCTGGGCGTGGCTGGCGAGATTCACATCGGTGGCGACGGCGTGGCGATCGGCTACATGAACCAGCCGGAACTGACGGCGCAACGCTTTCTGGCCGATCCCTTCAGCCCGCTCCCCGGCGCGCGCATGTACCGCACCGGCGACCTCGGACGCTGGCTGGAAAATGGCCAGCTCGACTACCTTGGCCGCAACGACTTCCAGATCAAGGTGCGCGGGTTCCGCATCGAGCCCGGGGAAATCGAAGCGCGGCTGGTCCAGTGCAGCGCGGTCAAGGAAGCCGTGGTGGTGGCGCGCGAGGAGCAGCCCGGCGACATGCGCCTGGTCGCCTACCTGGTGCCGCACGACGGCATGGCCGTGGACAGCGCGCTGGTGGGCGCCGAGCTGGCGGCGATGGTGCCGGGCCACATGGTGCCTGGCGCCTTTGTCACGCTCGAGGCCTTGCCGCTGACGGCCAACGGCAAGCTCGATCGCAAGGCATTGCCGGCGGTGCAGTCGCAGCCGGCCGCGCGCGGCCTCGATGCCGGTCCGCTGGGCGAGACCGAACAGGGTCTGGCCGGGATCTGGCAGGAGCTGCTCGGGATCGAGGCGGTGGGCCGCGACGCCAACTTCTTCGCGCTGGGAGGACACTCGCTGCTGGCCATCAAGCTGCAGGCCCAGATCAAGGCGCGTTTCGGGATCGAGATCGCCCTGCGCGACTTGTTCAGCCATCCGACCCTGGCCGGGCTGGCGAGCGTGATGGGCGCTCCGGCGCGGACCAGCGCTTTCCCCAACCTGGTCCCGATTCGCACCGCCGGCACCGCGCGTCCGCTGTTCCTGGTGCACCCGTACGAAGGGGAGATCGGCTACGCGCTCAAGCTCGCACCGACTCTGGAAGCCGACCTGCCGGTGTACGGTTTTGCCGCCACCGGCTTCAGGGAAGGCGAAGTGCCGCTGCGCTCGGTGAGCGAGATGGCCGCGCTGTATATCGAGGGCCTGCGCCACGTGCAGCCGCACGGCCCGTACCGCATCGCCGGCTGGTCGGGCGGCGGCACGATTGCCTGGGAAATGGCGTGCCAGCTGACCGGCTCCGACGAAAGCGTCGAGTTCCTCGGCCTGATCGACACCGTGCCCAACTACGGCACGCTGGGCCGGCGCGGTCTGGCGGACCGGCTGCTCAAGCGTGGCCCGGCCGCATTCGACGAATGCACGGCCCTGCTCGACATGTTGCCGGCGCACACGCCCGGGGCGGCCGCCGCGACGCTGCGCGAACTGGCGCGCCGGCGCGACCTGGACGCCATGCTGCTCGTGTGCCAGGAAATCGGCCTGATGCCGCAAGGCCTGGAGTCGCCGGCCCTGCGCCGTTATTTCAACGTGCGCTGGCACATGCTGGTGGCCTTGCACGAGTATCCGATGGACCCCCTGTCGGTGCCGCTATCGCTGTTTACCGCCAGCGAAGGCGGCGACCCGGGCCGCAACGCCCACGAATGGGAGCAGCTGGCCCTGGGCGGCATGCACGCCTACCCGCTGCAGGGCGACCACCGCTCGATCGTGGCCAGCGATAACGTCGGCATGCTGGGCGCGGCCATGAACCGTGCGCTGCGCTTCGCCGCCAAGGCCCAGCGCGCAGCAGCGCCGGAACTGCGCTACTCGCCGCGCTTCACGATCCAGCGCGGCGAACCGGGCGTGGCGCCCCTGTTCTGCGTGCCGGGCGCTGGCGCCAGCGTCACGGTGTTCAACGCGTTGGTCCAGGGATTGGCGCCCAGCCTGCCGGTCTACGGGCTGCAGCCGCGTGGCCTGTGCGGGCGCATGGCGCCGCACGTCGACGTCGAGAGCATGGCGCGCTCGTATGTCCGGGCCGTGCGCGAGGTGGTGCCGCGAGGACCGTATCACTTGCTGGGGCACTCGTTCGGCGGCTGGGTGGCGGCCGAGATGGCGCGCCAGCTGCAGGCCGCAGGCGAGAAGGTGGCCAGCCTGGTGGTGCTTGACAGCCGGGTACCGGCCGCCGCCGGCAGCGTGCCGGGCCACCTGTCGCGGGTCGCCGCGCTGGTGCGGCTTTCCGCCTTGTTCGACCTGAGCCTGGCCACGCCGATGCGGCTGGCGGCGGCCGACTTCGCTCCGCTGACCCACGAACAGCAGCTCGCCTTGCTGCTGGGACGGGTTGTCAAGGCGGGCCTGCTGCCCGCCCGCACCAGCCTGCAAACCATGCGCGGCATCGTGCGCGTGTTCGCGGCCAACCTGAACGTCCAGTACCAGCCCGGCCAGCCCTACCCGGGCCGGCAGCACCTGGTCCTGGTGGAGCACCCCGGCCGCGAAATGGAGAACGCGCAACTGCTGGCGGGCTGGCGCACCCAGGCGGCCGAGCTGGTGCAATGGGACGGGCCGGGCAATCACATGACGCTGCTGTCCGAGCCCCATGTGAACGGGCTGGCCACCTGGCTGACCCAGGTCATCAAGGAGAGCGCCGTGTAAGCCATGCCGCTCCGATGCCGGGCCGCGCGCCACCCGCGCCGCGGCTTCCCTCAATGCTTTGAAAACAAATAAGGTTTGCCATGTTTGCACGACTGACGACAATCACGAAAGGCGCCCCGCTGCTGACGCGGCTGGTGGTGGTGCTGCTGCTGCCGCTGCTGATCGGCGGCGCGTTCCTGTTGACCCGGCTGCGCGACAGCTTGCCGGCACAGGGTACGCTGCAGCTCACCGAAGGTGTTTCGGCCCCGGTGACGGTGCGGCGCGACATCCATGGCGTGCCGCAGATCGAGGCCAGCGCCGACAATGATGCCTACTACGCCATCGGCTACGTACACGCCCAGGATCGCCTGTGGCAACTGGAGATGCAGCGCCGCGTGGCCCAGGGCCGCCTGAGCGAAGTGTTCGGCAAGGACAGCGTGCAGCGCGACGTCTGGTTTCGCACGCTGGACCTGTACGGCGCCGCGCACTCGGCCTGGCCGGCGCTGAGCAAGCAAGCGCAGGCGTCGCTGACGGCCTACACCGCCGGCGTGAATGCGGGCAGGGCGTCGCTGGCGAGCCTGCCGCCCGAATTCACCATGTTCGGCCTGCAGCCAGAGCCATGGACGGTGTACGATTCGCTGGCCTGGATCAAGATGTTCGCCCTGAACCTGGGCGGCAATTTCAGCCGCGAGATGGGCCGCCACCTGGCCAGCCAGAACCTGGATCCGGCCAGTATCGCGGTGCTTTTCCCGGACAATAGCGCGGGCAACATGATGCTCGCCGATCGCGGCAGCCTAAACGGAAACCTGGGCGGCAACGACGACGGCAGACACCGCGACGCCGCCGGCATGGCGCGCATGCTGGCGTTCCAGAAGCAGGAACTGAACGCCGGCCTTGGCCTGGGCGCGCGCGGCGTGGGCAGCAACGCCTGGGCGGTGGCGGGCACGCACAGCGCCGACGGCGGCACGCTGCTGGCCAACGATCCGCACCTGAGCCTGCAAATGCCGTCGCTGTGGTACGTGGTCAACGCCAGGGGCAAGACGCTCGACGTCGGCGGCATGAGCCTGGTCGGCCTCCCGGTGGTCATTTTCGGCCACAACCAGCACATCGCGTGGGGCGGCACCAACATGATGGCCGACGCTCAGGACCTGTACCTGGAGCGCACCGATCCCGCCAACGCCGGCCACTATGCCAGCAACGCCGGCTGGCGCGACTTTGCCACCCGCAGCGAAACGATCAAGGTGCGCGCCGACTTCCCAGCCTTCCTGCACCCGCGCTACGAGCCGCTGACCGTGCAGGTGCGCGCCAGCCGCCATGGCCCGATCGTCTCGGACATGTTCAAGATGTTCGACCAGCCGGTGGCGCTGCGCTGGACCGCGCTGGACCCGGGCGACACCAGTTACGAGGCATTTTTCCGCCTCAACCAGGCCGCCGACTGGGCCGGCTTCAAGCAGGCCCTGGCGTTGCACGTGGCGCCGGCCCTGAACCTGGTGTACGCCGACCGCAAGGGCAACATCGGCTACCTGGGCGCCGGCCGAGTGCCGCTGCGCGCCCAGGGTAACGGCACCCTGCCGGCCCCCGGCTGGGATGACAGCCACGCCTGGAACGGCTTCATCCCGGCCGACCGGATGCCCCAGGTGTACAACCCGCCATCGGGCTTTATCGTCAGCGCCAACAACAGCGTCGTCGGACCAGGCTACCCGTACTTCATTTCGCAGGACTGGGCGTCGCCGACACGCGCCACACGCATCGAGCAGATGCTGCGCGAAAAAGTGGCGGGCGGCAGGCGCCTGACGCTGGCCGACATGCAGCGCATGCAGGCCGATACGCTGGACCTGGACGCGCGCGCCATGCTGGCAGCGCTGGTGCAGGTGGCGCCGGCCAACGACGCACAGCGCAAGGCGCTGAACTGGCTCAAGCAGTGGAACGGCGACATGGGCAGCGCCAGCCAGGCCGCCGCCATCTACCAGGTCTGGATGCGGCACCTGCGCCGGCAGCTCTTCGACGCCCGGTTCAAGGGCTACTGGAACAAGCCGGAGCAGGGCACCATGCTGCGCGGCCTGTCCGAGGAGATCCAGGTCGACACCCTGCGCGCCATCGTTACCGGCCAGCAGGCCGGTTGGTGCGGCACTGCCGGCAAGGAAAGCTGCCAGGACGTGCTGCGCGCCTCGCTGCAGGCGGCCATCGACGAGATCTATGAACTCAAGGGTGACCGCTCGATGGCGTCGTGGTCCTGGGGCGGCCTGCAGACGGCGCTGTACGGGCACACTCCGTTCAGCCAGGTCAAGCCCCTGGACCGCTTCTTCGAGCGCAGCACGCCCAGCGGCGGATCGGAAAACACGGTCAACGTGGCCGCCTCCACGTTCGAGGCCAAGAAAGGTTACCGCCAGCACCTCGGCGCCGGATTCCGACAGGTGATCGACATGCAGCCAACCGCGGTGGTCCACACCTACATGAATTCGACCGGCCAGTCGGGCAACCTGCTCAGCGCCCACTACGACGACATGGTGGCGCCGTTCTCCAGGGTCGAATTCTTCCAACTCGCAGCACCCGTCCATTCCGGAGCGCCCAAATGAGCCTGTTTTCCATGTTGTCCAAGAAAGCCCCGAACCGGGTGTTCGCCTCCATACTACTGGGCGTGTCGTCGGGCGCCGCTTACGCGCTGCTCATTCCGCTGATGATCAACGCGCTGCGCCCGGCCGAACCGCGCTTTGCCACCGTCGACAGCGGCCCGGTCGAGGTGCTGTGGCTGCAAGTGGCCAACGCGCCGGTGGCGGCGCTGTTCGCGGCCATCTGCCTGTTCATCGTGGTGGCGCGCACCTTGTCCCAGGTGGCGCTGTCGCGGGTGTCGATGAAGCTGGCGTCCGACCTGCGCATCCAGCTGTATGACCGGATCGCGCGGGCCGCGCTGCCATCGCTGGAAAGAATCGGCGTGCCCAAGCTCGTTTCGGCAATGACGGCCGACCTGCCCACGGTGGTGGCCGGCACGCAGCTGCTGCCGGACTTGCTGGTGGCCGGCGTGACCGTAGCCGGCATGCTCGGCTTCCTGCTGTACCTAGACATTTCGATCTTCTGGTTCGTGCTCGGCGCCATCGTCTTCGGCATCGTCACCTACCAGCTGCCGATGATCCTGGGCCAGCGTTACTTCATCCTCGGCGGGAAAAGCCAGGACGCGCTGCAGGAAGCCATCCAGGGCCTGGTGCGCGGCGTGAAGGAACTCAAGCTCAACGACGAGAAACGCGCCGCGTTTTTCGACAGTATGCTGCTGCGCTACGAAAACGACCTGTTCGAGGCCCAGCAGGGCGCCAACACGGTGATTCGGGTATCGGCCAACTACGGCGAAATGCTGAGCTTTTTCATCATCGGCGCGGTCACCTTCATCTTCGTCAACTACCACGCGATCCGTACCGAGGAGCTGCTGGGCGCCATCATGGTGCTGCTGTATATCACCGGTCCGGTGTCGGGCATGCTGCGCCTGCTGCCGGAAGTCGCGCGCTCCAAGGTTGCACTGCGCCGCGTCAGCGAACTGAGCGAGCGCCTGTCGGACGAGGACATCGGCCCGGCCGCGGTCACCCGGCTGGAATGGGACACGATCCGCTTCGACCAGGTGTGCTACCAGCACCCGTCGGGCGACGGCGGGAGCGGCGAGGCGGGGGGCTTCCGGATCGGTCCGATCGACCTCGAGTTCGCCAAAGGCGAAATCACCATGGTCGTGGGAGGCAACGGCTCCGGCAAGTCGACCCTGTGCAAGCTGCTCACGCTGCACTATCGGGCATCGGGCGGCACGCTGTATTTCGGCGACACAGCCATCGGCAGCGACACCATCGGCACCGCACGCCAGAGCGTCTCGGCCATTTATTCGGACTATTACCTGTTCGACCGCCTACTCGGCGTGAAGGTCGACGCGGCCGAGGTGCAGCACTTCCTGAAAGCGCTGCGGCTCGACGGCAAGGTGACTTACGAGGATGGCAAGTTCTCGACCTTGGCGCTGTCGGACGGCCAGCGCCGCCGCATGGCGCTGCTGGCCGCCTTCATCGAGGACAAGGAACTGTACCTATTCGACGAATGGGCCGCCGACCAGGACCCGGTGTTCAAGGAGGTGTTCTACCACGAGGTGCTGCCGGCCCTGAAGGCGCGCGGCAAGGCGGTGGTGGCGATCACCCACGACGACCGCTATTTCGACATCGCCGACAAGGTGATCGTGATGGCCGACGGCGTGGTGACCCGGGTCGACCTGCCGCTCGCGCGCGCAGCGGCCAGCGTCAACCAGTCGATGTTCATGCGCCGCGCATAAGCGGCTTTCCACTGATGTTTTTGAGGAGAACCACCATGGCCAATGAAAAACTTGTGCGCAAGATGTTCAGCGCGATCGACGCCTGCCGCTTCGAGGAGCTCGAGGAACTGATGCATCCGGAAGCGGTGTACGAACGCCCCGGTTACCAGACCTTTGCCGGGATCGGCCAGATCGTCGACTTTTACCGGAACCAGCGCGTGATCCGCGACGGCTGCCACGCGATCCTTGATTTCGTGGACGACGCCGGCAGCGCGATGTCGTGCGGTCACTTTTTGGGGCGCAAGCGGGACGATTCCGCGGTCGACATCCACTACGCCGAAATCTACCGCTTCCGCGACGGCAGGATCGCCTACCGCCGCAGTTATTTCTACACCCCGGCGGTATGACGATGAACGACGCCACTAACGCACGGGTGTCGCCGCTGCCCTATTCCTACAGCGGCGCCGCGATGGACCGCGTGCTGGCGCGTGACCCGCGCCGCCGCTGGATCAAGGCCGGTGCCGGCGCGGCCGCTGTGGCTGCCCTGGCGGCGGCCGTCTGGCTGATGCTGCCGCGCGGCTTTGCGGTCGCCGCAAGCGAACTCGATATCGCTACCGTCGCCGATGGCGTGTTCCAGGACGCGCTGGCGGTGCGCAGCACCGTGGTGCCGCTGTCGTCGGTGTTCCTGGACGCCACTGAGGGGGGGCGGGTGGAAGAAGTGCTGGCGCGCGACGGCGCCACGGTAAAGCGGGGCGAACTGCTGTTCCGCCTGTCGAACCCGCAGCGCGACCAGGAAGCACTGGCGCGCTCGGCCGATGTGGCCCAGCAGCTTGCCAACCTGTCGACCATGCGCGCGGCGCTGGCCGCTTCTAAGGCCGGCTACCAGCGCGACCTGGCCGGCTTCGAGTATGCGGTCGAGCGGGCCGACATCGAACACACGCGGCAGGCCGAATTGGCCCGGCGCGGCTTCGTGTCGGCAGCAGTGCTCGACGAGTCGACCGCCAAGCTGTCCCAGCAAAAGCGGCTACTGGCGCAGACCCGGGCCGACGCGACGGCCGAGTTCCGGATCCGGGACCAGTCGATCAAGGAATTCGACGCCGCCATCAACGGCCTGAACCAAGGCCTGCGCCTGGTGCGGGCCAGCGCCGAGCAGCTGGCGGTGCGGGCCCCGGTCGACGGCCGCCTGACCGGCTTTTCGCTGCAGGTGGGCGAATCGGTCAAGACCACCGACCGCGTAGGCCGTATCGACAGCGCCGGCCAGTTCAAGCTGTCGGCCTCGGTCGACGAGTACTACCTGAACCGTATGGCGACCGGGCTCAAGGGAAAGGTCGAGCAAGGCGGGCAGGCCTATGCGCTGACCGTGTCGCAGATCAACCCGCAGCTCAAGGACGGCCGCTTCACGATGTTGCTGCAGTTCGATGGCGCCGCCCCGGCCGGCCTGCAGCCGGGCAAGAGCCTTGACACCCAGGTCACGCTGGGCCAGAGCGCGCGCGCGCTGCTGCTGCAGGACGGTGCCTTTTACGCCGACAGCGGCGGCGCCTGGGTGTTCGTGCTCGACGCCGACGGTGGCCACGCCACGCGCCGCAGCGTCAAGCTGGGCCGGCGCGCGGCAGGCAAAGTCGAAGTCCTGGGCGGCCTTGCCGCGGGCGAACGGGTGGTCGTCTCCGGCTACCGCCGCTTTGGTGAGGTGGCCAGCCTGCGCCTGAGCGAATGAACACCGGAAACCTTTTTACTTATCCAAGGAGTGTTTGAATGTTACAACTACAAAATGTCAGCAAACTGCACCGCGTCGGCGACCTCGAGACCGCGGCCCTCAACCAAATCAGCCTGCATATCGAGCAGGGCGAGTACGTGGCCATTACCGGCCCCTCGGGCTGCGGCAAGTCGACCCTG
>JAKOOD010000071.1 GCA_022701635.1 Burkholderiaceae bacterium
GCCAACGACCCGCGCCTGCTTGACTGGGTGCAGGCCACGGCCGTCTTCGGCTTCACCCAGGCTTACCATTGCTACGTACGGCCCTTGTGCGCGCGCGACAGGGATGCCGCCTTCGCCGAGGGCCAGCCGGCCGCCGCGCTGTATGGCGCGACCGGCGTGCCGGTTTCCTGGGCCGCCTGGGAAACGCTGCTGGCCGCGGCCGCCCCCGGCCTCGAGGGTTCGCCGATCCTCGCCGAATTCCTGGACATCATGCACGAGGCACCGATATTGCCCGCGCCGCTGCGCCCGCTGCAGCGGCTGCTGGCGCGCGCCGCCGTGCAGATTACCCCCGAGCCGGTCCGCTCGCTGCCGCAGCTGCGCGGGCGCGGCCTGCGCCGCGGCGAAGCGGCGCTGGTGCGCGCGCTGGGGCGCGCGGCCGGCATGCTGCCGCTGGGCGACACGCCACCGGTACAGGCGGCACGGCGGCTGGCGCGCTCGGCTTAGGCGTTGCGCAGCACGCGGACGCGGTACCAGGCCAGGCCGATCGACTCGTAGATCGCATACCAGGACAGGCGCATGCCCTCGGCTTCCGGCACCCAGGCATCGAGCGACAGCGGGCGACGGGTGTAGAACATGGTCGGCGCATCGACCACCTCGAGACCGGCTTGCGTGAACACGGCATGGGCACGCGGCATGTGCATCGCGTCGGTGACGAGCAGGATGCGCTTGACGCCGCCGGCTTTCAGCATCTCGGCGCTGAAGGCCGCGTTTTCGGCGGTGTCGTGCGAGCGCCATTCGATCCACCGGACCGGCACCCCGAAGTCCTCGCGCAGCGCGGCGGCCATGCCATCGGCCTTGGCGTAGGCGCGCGGACGGCCCGGCGCCGGATGGCCGTCGTCGGCGCCATTGCCGCCGCTGACCAGCAGCGGCAGTCCGGTGCGGCGCTGCAGGTGCGCCGCGTAGCGCAGGCGTATCAGGGCGATGTAGTCGGGTATGTCGCGACCTTCGTATTCGGGGGCGCGCCGCACGTGGCCGGCGGCCAGGACCACGATCGCCTGGGCGCCGGCGCGCTCGGGCGCACGCAGCGGCGCGGTCATGGCTTCGAGCGGCCGCACGAACAGCTGGGCGCCGGCGCCGGTGCACAGGAAGGCCAGCGCCGCCAGGCCGCTGCCGGCGACGATGCGCCCGGCGCGCGGCCAGTGGCGCCACAGCGCCAGGCCGACGGCAATCACCAGGAACAGGCTGGTGGGTGGCAGGATTAGGTCGCGCGGGAGGGCATTCAGCAGGTCGAGCACCGGTTGGAGGATCATGAATGGCGTTGGAAGATGGTGGCCGCCAGAGTAGACCGCAGCCCCGCCCCGGCGTCAAGTGCCGGCGCCGTCCATGCGCCTCACCGTCCCGCCTGGACCGTCCCCGCCGCGCCCGCCATCGGCACGCCCGCCCCGCGTTGCACCTGGCGCTTGAAACCATACAGGCTCGCCAGCATCAGTGCGATCGGCACCAGCGTCAGGTAGAACGCGAAGTGGCCGTTGAAGCGCCCGAACACATAGCCGGTGATGAGCGAACCGGTGGTGCCGCCGAGCGCCGAGAAGATCACCAGCAGGCCGGTCATCGGCGCGTGCTGGTGGCGCGGCAAGGAGCTCAGCATGACCGAATTGATGCCCGGGTAGATCGGCGCCATGAACAAGCCGATCAGCGGGAACAGGAAGGCGGCAGTCGGGGCCGTCGACCAGCCGACGTGGGGGTCGTGCACGATGCCTTGCGCCAGCGGCAGCGCCAGCAGCACGGTGGCGCCCATCGCCAGCATGCAGACGCTCAGGACCGGGTACCAGTGCAGGCGGCGCATGATCACGCCGGCCGAGAGCCGCCCCAGCGCCAGGCAGCCGGCAAAGATGCCGGTCATCTGCACGCTCATCGCCGCCGGCAGCTTCAGGATCTCGTTGTTGAAGGTCGGCAGCCAGGTGCCGACGGCCTGCTCGACCAGCACGTACAGGAAGGCGGTCAGCACGAACACGCACACCAGCGGACGCATGAACAGGCGCAGCATCTCGACGAATTCGGCCGTGAGTCCGCGCTCGTGCGGGGGCGCGGCGCCGCGCTCGTCGAAGGTCGTCGTCAGCACCAGCAGGAAGGTGGCCGCGCACAGCGCCGACAACAGCCAGTAGACGTCCAGCCAGCTGGTCGACTTGGGATCGGCCGAGTCGATGAACTGGCCGAACAGCCAGTAGGCGCTCAGCACGCCGAGCATGAAGCAGCCTTCCAGCGTGTTCGTGATGCCGGCATGCTGGCGGCTGTCCTGGGCGATCAGGCCGACCGTCGAATATACCGACACCTTGACCAGGGCGAAAGCGATGCCCACGCACAGGAACAGCAACTTGGCGGTGGCGAAGGCCGGCAGCAGCGGCATCGCCAGCGTGGCGCAGGTGACGATGGCGAGCGCCTCGAGCATCGCCTTCTTGTAGCCGAAGCGCGGCAGCATCGAGGCCACCAGGAAGGACACGATCGCGATCGGCAGGTCCTTGAAGCCTTCCAGCACGCTGGCGGCGCTCTTGTCG
>JAKOOD010000077.1 GCA_022701635.1 Burkholderiaceae bacterium
GCGGCGGGCGCTCCTCGGCGCGCCTGACCGCGCCGGTGGTCGGCGCCGGCGCCGTCGCCAGGAAATGGCTGCGCGAGCGCTTCGGCACGGAATTCATGGGTTGCATGCGCCAGCTGGGCGACATCGAGGTGCCGTTCCAGGGCTGGGAGCACGTGCATGCGAATCCCTTCTTCGCCGCGACCGGCGACGCCGACCTGCTGGCGCGCATGGAAGCCGCGATGGACGAGCTGCGCCGCGCCGGCGACTCGATCGGCGCGCGCATCGACGTGGTGGCGAAAAACGTGCCGGTCGGCCTCGGCCAGCCCCTGTACGACAAGCTCGACGCCGACATCGCCTATGCGATGATTGGGATCAATGCGGTGAAGGGCGTCGAGATCGGCGCCGGTTTCGGCTCGGTCGCGCAGAAAGGTTCCGAGCACGGCGACGAGCTGACGCCCGAAGGCTTCGTCGGCAACAATGCCGGCGGCGTGCTGGGCGGGATCTCGACCGGCCAGGACATCACGGTGTCGATCGCGATCAAGCCGACCTCGTCGATCCGCACGCCGCGCCGTTCGATCGACAAGGACGGCAACCCGGTGGCGGTCGAGACCTTCGGCCGCCACGACCCGTGCGTCGGCATCCGGGCGACGCCGATCGCGGAAGCGATGCTGGCGCTGGTGCTGATCGATCATGTGATGATGCACCGCGGGCAGTGCGGGGATGTGCAGGTCGGTACGCCGCGCTTGAGCTGACCGGCCGGCTGGCGATTCCCGTCGGCATATGAACGTCGCCCCTGCGCAGGCAGGGGCCCAATTTGCACGCACTACGTCAGCGCATGCAGACCTTGGGCCCCTGCCTTCGCAGGGGCGACGTGCTCCGATTACGTCTTGTTGTTTTTGTCGCGGCCCTCGGGCCTGCTTACTTCGCCACCTCGGCCTGCTGGCGCCGCGCCACCGTCTGCACCACCAGCGCGCGCACATCGTTCAGCAGCGCGAACTCGGCCTGGTTCAGGTACACCGAGGGGTAGCGGTCGTCCCAGTCGCCATAGATGAAGCCGACCGGCTCGCCCTGCGTGCACAGCGGGATGATCACGAAGCAGTGGCCGTCGCCCAGCGTGCCTTTCCACCAGCCCGGCAGCTTGCTGGCGAACTTGGGGTCGCGCGCGTTTTCGATGAAGATCACACGGTCGCTGCCGAGCGCGGCGAAGAACACGTTCGGCTCGTAGCTGTCGTCGAAGGTCAGCTGCGGCAGCATCGCCTTGGCGCCGTCGCCGAGGCCGATCTTGGCGCTGTACTTGCCGTCGCGGCGGCTGCGCAGGAAGCCGAAGGCGCGCGTGAACGACAGGCCGTGATAGGCGGTCTCGATCGCCATCGACATCATCTGGCCCGGGGTGGCGCTGGCCGCGCCCATGGCCTCGCGCATGTCGCTCACGCCGCTCAGCAGGATCTTGTTGCCGGCCTCGCGCATGCGCGCGCTGGCGGCGTTGCGGGCGCGCTTCTCGGGCGGATTGGCCAGCGGGGCGATCGACAGTTCCGCGGCCGCTTCGGCCTTGGCCATGTCGACGGCGCCGACGATGGCTTCCGGGGCCATGCCGAGCATCGCCGAGAAATCGGCCGCCAGCTCGGCCACCCGCGCGGCGCCGGCGTCATCGCCGTTCCACAGCGATTCCGCGCATTGCGAGGACATGGTGCCGAGCGCCGCCAGCCAGTCGTCGTGGCCGAAGGCGTCGGAGCGCTCGCCCGGCTCGACCCGGCGCATGCCGGCGGTCAGGTTGCGCGGCAGGCCCCAGTGCTCGGCGGTGGCGCGTCCGACCTGTTCCAGCGACAGGCCCAGGTGGTCGTGGGCGGCGGCGTCCTGGCGGCCGGCATCGCCGCCGCCGGCCTGCTGCTGCAGCAGGATCCAGTGCTCGGGCAGGTAGAAGGTGACCATCATGCGGCCCAGCGAGTGCAGGATCGAGCACACCACGGCTTCCTCGGGATCGCGGCTGGCCGACTGCAGCGCCACCTTCTGCGCCACCATCCCGGCCAGCACCGCCTTTTCCATCTCGATGTGGGCCTGCAGCGAGTCCGGGCTCGACTTGCCGAGTTCCTCGATCAGCTTCAGGCCCAGCGCCAGGTGGCCGATGGCTTCGGTGCCGAGCACCAGCACCGCCTTGGAGACGGTGTTGATGCGCTGGCCGAAGGCCGAGTACATGCCGCTGTTGGCCAGGCGCAGCACCTTCTGGGTCAGTACCGGGTCCGACAGTACCGTCTGGGTCATCGAGAAGTCGCGCTCGTCCTCGCCGCGCATCGAGGCCAGGATGGCGGTGATGGCACGGGTAAAGCCGGGCATGTCGCCGCGCTTGCGGATGCGTTCCCACAGCAGGGCCAGGGTGGCCTCGGCTTTCGGCGAGCGCTGGATGGTCTCGTTCATAGTATGCCTGCTCGTAGTTCGTCGGGCAGCAGTGCCGCGTACAGGTTTTCCTTGAGGGCGGCCATGGCCACGTGGGCCGGCATCGGCTTGCCGGTGAGGTAGCCCTGCACGTAGTCGCAGCCGCGCGACGCCATGTAGCCCAGTTGTTCTTCGGTCTCGACGCCCTCGGCGACCACCGACAGGTCGAGGTGCTTGGCCAGGTCGAGCACGGTGTTGCAGATGGCCGCGTCCTTGGCCGAGGCCGGCAAGTCCTTGATGAAGGCGCGGTCGATCTTCAGCACCGAGATCGGGAAGCGCTTCAGGTAGGCCAGCGAGGAGTAGCCGGTGCCGAAATCGTCGATCGCGATGCGCGCGCGCCGCTCGGCCATCTTTTGCAGGATCGCTTCGGCGTGCACCGGATCGATCATCAGCGTGCCCTCGGTGATCTCGAGCACCAGCTTGTCGCCCGAGGTGCCGGAAAAGGCGAGGGCGTCGTCGAGCACCGCCAGGAAGCGGTCGTTGCGGAACTGGCGCGGGCTGATGTTGACCGAGATGTAGAGGTCGCGCTTGGCGACTTCCTCGAACTGGCGGATCTGCACGCAGGCCGCCTTCAGCGCCCATGCGCCCAGCAGGTTGATCAGGCCGTTGGTTTCGGCGATCGGTATGAAGCGCACCGGCGGCACCATGCCCAGGGTCGGGTGCTTCCAGCGCATCAGGGTCTCGAAGCCTTCGATGCGGCGCGAGCGCGAGCAGACGATCGGCTGGTAATACAGCTGGAACTCGCCTTCGCGCACCGCCTGGAACATCGCCGCCTCCAGCGAGATGTCGTGTTGCGGCGGGCCACGCAGTTCGCCCGGCATCCTGGCGCTGTAGACCACGGTGCGGGCCCCGCCGGTTTCCTTGGCGCGGCCCATGGCGGCATCGGCCAGGGCCAGCAGGCGCACCTCGTCCTCGGCATGCTCGGGATACACCGAGACCCCGATCGAGGCGCCCAGGTAGATCGTGTGACTGCCGACCTCGAACGGCGACTGCAGCGCCGCCAGCAGGCGCCCGGTGACCAGCTTGATCTGGGACGGGCTCAAGGTGCCGGGCAGTACCGCCACGAATTCGTCGCCGCCGACGCGCGCCAGCGTGTCGCTGTCGCGCAGCGTCTTGCGCAGGCGCGCCGCGGCCTGGCGCAGGATGTCGTCGCCGACCGGGTGGCCGGGGCCGTCGTTGACCTTCTTGAAGCCGTCCAGGCCGATGTTGGCGATCGAAAAACCCTGGCCCGAACGGCGCGCGTTGGCGATCACCATGCGGATGCGGTCCGACAGCAACAGCCGGTTCGGCAGCTCGGTCAGCGCGTCGTGGGTCGCCATGTGGCGCAGCTGCTGTTCGGTGGCGCGCTGGGCCGACATGTCGCGGCCCACGGCCAGCAGCTCGTGACCGCCGGCCAGGGGGGAGATACGCAGCTCGAACCAGGTGTCGCGCTCGCCGCAGCGCAGCCGTGCCTCGACCAGGATGGCATCGCCGCGCGCGGTGGCGTCCACAAGCGCGTTGCGCAGCGCTGCCTGGTCGGCCTCCGGTGCCAGCAGCGGCAGTGCGCTACCGGCCAGCGGCGCGCCTGCGCCCAGGCGCTGGCGGGCACGCTCGCTGGCAAAGCGGATCAGGCCGGACGGGTCGAGACGGAAGACGACGTCGCCGGCGGCTTCCAGCAGGTGGTCGAGGCTTGACGCGTGCGCCGCCTGGCTCCCGTGCGTCTGATCCTGTTTCGCTGTCGCTGCAGCGGATGAACTGGAGCCCATGGTGTAAATAGTTGCTTTCTTAACGTGTCCGGAACGTCGGGCGTGCTGTCGGGAACTGCCGAGTGTACCAAATCAGCAAGGAATGTATCACTGAAAGATTCCAATAGGCATTAAAAAACACAAGCCGCATCGCCGTTGGGCGCCACGTGCTTGCCCGGTACGCATGTTTGCGCTAGCCTGATTGCCGTATCGACAAGGCGACCGACGCGCCACGCCTGCATTCTCGTCGATATAATGCAATTAGGAAACTTTTCCGCGTGATCGATGATGCATCATTGCAACACCGAGCGCTGCCGACCTCACAATTCCCGGGAGACGCCGATGAACCGTTTCGATACGCACGAGGTGTTCAACCAGGCGTCGGCGTTCGCCGGCATCAACCTGTTCGCATGCGATCCGGCGCTGCGCGAAGGGCTGGCGCGCGAGGGCGGCGGCTGGGCGGCGCATGATCTGGAGACGCTCGGCGCCCGTCTCGGCAGCGCGGCGGTGGCCGAGCTGGCGCGGCTGGCCAACGAATTTTCGCCCAGGCTGGTCAACTTCGACCGCAACGGCCGCCGTATCGACGAGATCGAATTCCACCCGGCCTGGCATGAACTGATGGGCCTGCTCATCGGGAACGGTGCGCATGCGCTGCCATGGGAAGGCGTCCAGCCGGGCGCGCAGGTGGCGCGCGCCGCCGCATACCTGCTGTTCGGCCAGGTCGAAAACGGCACGCAATGTCCGGTAACGATGACCTATGCCGCGGTGCCGGCGCTGCGCCAGCACCCGGCCATCGCGGCGCGCTGGCTGCCGAAGATCCTGTCGCGCGAGTACGACCCGCGCTCGCTGCCGGTCGAGCAGAAGCGCGGCGCCCTGGTCGGCATGGGCATGACCGAGAAACAGGGCGGCAGCGACGTGCGCGCCAACACCACCCGCGCCACGCCGCTGGATGCGGGCAGCGCCAGGGCGCGCTTCGGCGGCGAGGGCGAAGGCGCCTGGAACATCGTCGGCCACAAGTGGTTCTTTTCGGTGCCGCAGTCGGATGCGCACCTGATCCTGGCGCAGACCGACGCGGGTGGCAGTGCCGGCGGATCGCCGCCCGGTTTGTCGTGTTTTTTCGTGCCGCGCTTCCTGCCCGACGGCAGCCGCAACGCGATCCGCGTACAGCGCCTCAAGAACAAGCTGGGCAACCGCTCGAGCGCGTCGTCCGAAGTCGAATTCTGCGACGCCGTCGGCTGGATGATCGGCAAGGAAGGGCGCGGCATCCCGGCCATCCTCGAGATGGGCAGCCACACCCGTCTCGATTGCGTGCTCGGCAGCGCCGGCATCATGCGCGCCGCGCTGTGCCATGTGCTGCACCATGCGCGCGGGCGCAGCGCTTTCGGCCGGCCGCTGGCGCGGCAGCCGCTGATGCGGAACGTGCTGGCCGACCTGGCGCTGGAATCCGAAGCGGCGACGGCGTTTTCACTCAGGCTGGCGCGCTGTTTCGATCAAATGAGCGATCCGGAGACTGGTCAAGCCCAGGCGCTGCTGGCCCGCATCCTGACCCCGGCCGGCAAGTACTGGATCTGCAAACGCGGTCCGGGTTTCGGCGCAGAGGCGATGGAAGTCATGGGCGGCAACGGCTACGTCGAAGACGGTCCGCTGGCGCGCCTGTACCGCGAATTTCCCGTCAATTCGATCTGGGAAGGTTCCGGCAACGTGATGTGCCTGGATGTGCTGCGGGCGGTCGCCAAAGGGCCCGCCATGCGCGACGCGCTGGAGGCCGAGCTGGCGCTGGCAACCGGGCGCGACGCGCGCTTCGACACCCATGCGGCGCGCCTGCTCGACGGGCTGGCAGCCGCGGCGCAGGATGAATTCGGCGCGCGCCGGCTGGCCGAACAACTGGTGCTGGCGGTGCAGGCCGGCCTGCTGCTGCGCCACGCGCCGGACTACGTGGCCGATGCCTTCGTCGCCTCGCGTATCGCGCGCGACCCCGGCGGCGCCTTCGGCCGCCTGCCGGACGGGATCGACAGCGAGGCGATCCTGGCGCGGGCGCTGGTCGAGGCACCGTAATTGCAATCAAGAAACAAACAGTTTTTGTTGTTAAAGACGCGACAAAGCGGCGCGCGGCTGGGATAATGCGGGCCACCAAGCCACAAGCCACAGCATGCCATGTCGATAATGAAACAAGATCCGCGTTTTCCAAACCTGTTCATCCTCAACCATCCCCTGATCCAGCATAAGCTGACGCACATGCGTGACCGCGGCACCTCGACCCGCACCTTCCGCGAGCTGCTCAGGGAGATCACGCTGCTGATGGGTTACGAAATCACGCGCGATCTGCCGCTGACGACGCAACAGATCGAGACCCCGCTGGTGACGATCGACGCGCCGGTCATCGCCGGCAAGAAGCTGGCGATCGTCCCGATCCTGCGCGCCGGCATCGGCATGAGCGACGGCCTGCTGGAACTGGTGCCGTCGGCCCGCGTTGGCCACATCGGCGTGTTCCGCGACCCGGCCACCCACCAGCCGGTCGAATACCTGGTGCGCCTGCCGGACACCACCGAACGCACCTTCATCCTGTGCGATCCGATGGTCGCCACCGGCAACTCGGCGGTGTACGCGGTCGACGTGCTCAAGAAGCGCGGCGTGCC
>JAKOOD010000095.1 GCA_022701635.1 Burkholderiaceae bacterium
CCAACTCTTCGTGCTCGACCGCCTGACCGGCAAGCCGCTCACGCAAGTCGAGGAGCGTCCGGTCAAGACCGCCGGCATCTTCAAGGAGCAGTACTCGCCGACGCAACCTTTTTCCACCGGCATGCCGAGCATCGGCGCCGACACCCTGAGGGAATTGGACATGTGGGGCGCGACGCCGTTCGACCAGCTGATGTGCCGCATCAGCTTCAAGTCGATGCGCTACGAAGGCCTGTTCACGGCGCCGGGCACCGACGTCTCACTGAGCTTCCCCGGCTCGCTGGGCGGCATGAACTGGGGCAGCCTGTCCACCGACCCGAACCACCACGTCATCTTCGTCAACGACATGCGCCTCGGCCTGTGGGTCCAGATGATTCCGCAAAAGACGGATGCCGGCCCGGCCAGCAACGGCGGCGAAGCGGTCAACACCGGCATGGGCGCGGTGCCGCTGAAGGGCACGCCGTATGCGGTCAACAAGAACCGCTTCATGTCGCCGCTGGGCATTCCCTGCCAGAAGCCGCCGTTCGGCACGCTGTCGGCGGTGGACCTGACGACCCAGAAGATACTGTGGCAAGTCCCGGTCGGTACCGTGCAGGACACCGGTCCGTTCGGCATCAAGATGGGCATGAAGATGCCGGTCGGGATGCCGACCTTGGGAGGCACGCTGGCGACCCAGGGCGGCCTGGTGTTCATCGCCGGCACCCAGGACTACTACCTGCGCGCCTTCGACAGCGCCACCGGCAAGGAAGTCTGGAAAGCGCGCCTGCCGGTGGGCAGCCAGGGCGGACCGATGAGCTACGTGTCGCCGAAGACCGGCAAGCAGTACGTGTTGATCTCGGCCGGCGGCGCACGGCAATCGCCGGATCGCGGCGACTACGTGATCGCCTATGCGCTGGAGCGCTGATCCGTATGCGCCTTTGTATGAAACATGAGCATGCGTGCCGCGCGCTGCTGCTGTCCGCGGTGGCACTGGCACCGGCGGCCGCGCAGGCGGACGACGCCACCCTGAGCGGCGACTGGGGCGGCGCCCGCACCCGCTATCTGGATGCCGGCGTCAACTTCCGCGGCGACTACGTCTCCGAGACCTTCGCCAACGTCAGCGGCGGGCGCGCCCGCGGCAGCACCTATGCCCAGCAGCTGCGCCTGGGCGCCGATCTCGACATGGCGCGCATCGCCGGCTGGTCCGGCACCACCCTGCACTTCACGGTCAACGACCGGCGCGGCGCCGGCGTGTCGGCCGACTACATCGGCAACCGGCTGCCGGTGCAGGAAGTCTACGGCGGTCCGTACACGCGCCTGAGCGAGGCCAGCATCGAACAGAACCTGCTCGCCGGCCGGCTCAACCTGCGTCTCGGCTTTTTCGCGATGGGCAACGACCTGGGCGGCATGATCCTGGGCTGCCAGCTGGTGAACGCGGCGTTCTGCGCCCACCCGCTTTCCATGTCGGGCAACAGCGGCTGGTACAACTACCCGAACGCGCGCTGGGGCGCGGCCGTGCGCTACCGGCTGCGCCCCGACCTGCTGCTGCGCACCGGCGTGTACCAGGACAATCCGCACCTCGGCGACCGCGACAACGCCTTCCGGCCGTTCGCCGCCGGCACCGCCGGCATGATGCTGCCGCTGGAACTGGAATACGCGCCGGGCTCGGCGCCGCAGGATGCGGCGCTCCCCGGGCATTACAAGCTCGGCGTGTTCTACGACACCGCGCGCGCCAAGCGCCAGGGCGAGACCGGCACGGTGGACGGCCGCTACGGCATCTACCTGCTGGCCGACCAGACGATCCTGCGCCAGGCGCGCGGCCGCGGCCTCGCCGTGTTCGGCCAGTTCACGGCCAACCCGAAAGCGTCGGCGCAGATCACGCGCTGGTATGCGGCCGGCCTGGTCAAGACCGGCACCTTCGCCGGCCGGGATGCCGATACCCTGGCGCTGGGCGTGGTGCGGGCGCAGGTCAATCCACACCTGCGTGAAGCCGCTGCCGCTGCCGCCGCCGCTTCTGCTGCCGCTGCCGATGCCGACATCGGCGGCTATGCGGCGCGTCCCGCCGGCGAAACCGTGGTCGAACTGAGCTACGGCGTGCAGCCGCGGCGCTGGCTGGGCGTGCGCGCCGACGTCCAGTACGTGGTCGATCCGGGCGCCTTCGGCTACCGCGCGACCCGCAACGCGCTGGCGCTCGGCACCCAGCTGCGGATCGCGTTCTGACGCACCTGCGCGTGCGCGCCGCTCAGGGGACGCGCACGTAGCGCAGGATGGTGTCGATCACGGCGTCCCTGCGCGCCGCGTGCACCGCGGCGGCGCCGAGGTCGCGCTCGAAGATGAAGCTGAAGGTATGCCGGTTCGACACGTTGTAGAACGACAGCGCGCTGATCGACATGTGCAGGTCGACCGGGTCGACATCGGCGCGGAACACCCCGTCGGCGACGCCGCGCCGGCACAGCCGCTCCAGCAGGACGATGGCCGAGCGGTTGATCTCGCGCAGCGCCGGGATCTTGCCGATGTAGTCGCCGTGGTTGATGTTCTCGTTCATCACCATCCGCACGAACTCCGGATGCGCCGCATGGAAATCGAAACTGGCCCCGACCAGCTTGCGCAGGGCGTCCAGCGGCGCCAGCGTCTCGTCGATATGCAGTCCGCCTTCGATGTCGCGGAAGCGGCGGTAGCTTTCTTCCAGCGCGGCGACGTACAAGTCCTCCTTGCTGCCGAAGTGATAATAGATCATCGCCTTGTTGAGCCCGCTTTCGGCCGCGATCGCATCGATGCGGGCGCCGCTCAAGCCCAGCCGGGAGAATTCCTGGAGCGCGACATTCAGGATGCGCGCGCGGGTGCCGTCTTCCTCGGCCTTGCCGGGAACGGTCTTCGATCTGCTTGCTTTCGTCATCGGCTTATTCTAAACGATCGGGCCGGCGCGCCAGTTCGGCGGCGGCGCTTCATGCGCGCTTGGCGCAGGCGTCCGTGGTCCACGCCGCCTGCACCCGGCAATCGCAGTCGGCCAGGGATTGCAGCACCTGGTCCCTGGCACCGTCGACCGCCTGGCGCTGCTCGTCGAGGATCGCGCGCAGGCGGTCGATCTCCCGCAGCCGCGCGTCCAGTTGGCCGAGCAGCGCATCCTTCAGCGCGGCGCCGTGCAAGGCGGCCACGCTGCGGATCGTCTCCAGCGAAAAGCCCAGCTTCTGGCCCAGCTGGATCAGGTCGAGCCGCTCCAGCGCACTGGCCTGGTAGACCCGGTAGCCATTGGCGCCACGCTGCACCTTGGGCAGCAAGCCTTCTTTTTCGTAATAGCGGATGGTCGATGGCGGAATGCCGGCGCGCTGCGCCAGTTCGCCGATTTTCATGTTCATGGGGGACTTGACCTTGAAGTTGACTTCAAGCTTAGGATAACGCATCTCCATCGAACCCAGGAACCTGCCGATGCTTTTCACGCCCCTCACCCTGCCCAACGGCGCCATCGTCCCCAACCGCCTGGCCAAGGCCGCCATGGAAGAAACCCTGGCCGACGCCGGGCAGCTGCCGGGACCGCGCATCGTCCGCCTGTACCGGCGCTGGGCCGAGGGCGGCGCCGGCCTGCTCATCACCGGCAACGTGATGGTCGACCGCCGCGCGCTGACCGGCCCCGGCACCATCGCACTGGAAGCGGATACGCCGCTCGACCCGTTCAAGGCGTGGGCACGGGCGGCGCGCGCAGGCGGCGCCCAGGCCTGGATGCAGATCAGCCACCCCGGCCGCCAGGTCATGGCCAACATGGGCGGCCTGGCCTGGGCCCCGTCGGCGGTGGCGCTGGACATGGGCAAGCACAGCAAGATGTTCGCGCAGCCGCGGGCGATGCGCGAAGCCGACATCGCCGAGGTGATCGAACGCTTCGCGGCCACCGCGCATGCGGCCGAGCAGGCCGGCTTCACCGGTGTGCAGATCCATGCGGCGCACGGCTACCTGCTCTCGCAATTCCTGTCGCCGCTGGCCAACCGGCGCGATGACGCCTGGGGCGGCAGCCTGCCCCGGCGGGCGCGCCTGCTGCTGGAGGTCGTGCGCGCGGTGCGGGCGCGCGTCGCGCCAACCTTCTGCGTCGGCGTCAAGCTGAATTCGGCCGACTTCCAGCGCGGCGGCTTTTCCGAAAACGACGCCAGGGAGGTGCTGGCGATGCTGAATGGCGAACAGGTCGACCTGGTCGAACTCTCGGGCGGCAGCTACGAAAGCCCGGCGATGCAGGGCCGCACCGCCGACGGCCGCACGCTGGCGCGCGAAGCCTATTTCCTGGAATTCGCGCGCGACCTCGCACAGGTGGCGACCATGCCCCTGATGACCACCGGCGGCATCGCGCGCCGCGCGATCGCCGAGGGGGCGCTGCAAGGCGGCGTCGCCATCGTCGGCATCGCGACCGCGCTGGCGGCGGTGCCGGACCTGCCGCGCGCATGGCAGGCCGGCGGTGAACCTGCGGCCGCCATGCCCGCCGTCGACTGGAAGGACAAGGCACTGGTCAGCCTGGCACGCATGGCACTGGTACGGCGCAGGTTGCACGCGCTGGCGGCAGGTGCGGGCGCGCCGGCGCGCTACAGTCCGGCCTTCACGCTGGTACTTGACCAGCTGCGCGGTGCGCGCCTGACGCGGCGTTACCGGGCTTGGCTGGGCACCGTGGCGCCGCTGTAGCGCATGGGTTCCGGATCGCCAGCACCGGCGTTTCGCTGGGCAGCAATCTGCAATGGTGGCTGGTCGACGGGCTGGCGCGGCAGGGCCATGCATCGGCGGGCGTCGACTCTACCTCGACCGGCACGATACGCGCACCAAGCGTGCGGCCACCGGTCCTAGCGGCGCAGCTCCGCCATGATCTTCTCGGCCAGGAAGTCGCAGGGGGGCCGCTTCGATGTCGAGCTGCGTGCGAGGATGACCTCCAGCGGCGCGATTTCCGGCAGTCCCTGCGCCTGTCCAAGCAGGGACAGGTGAGCCGGCACGGCACAGCGTGCCAGCGGCGCCACCGCCAATCCCGCTTCGACCATGCTGAGCAGCCCCATCAGACTCGGGCTTTCATAGGACGTGCGATACGGGATCCTGGCCCGCTCGAGACTGCGGATCGCGTTTTCCCGCGCGACGCTACCAGGCAGGAACACGGCGATCGGCAGCGGCTTTTCTTTCCAGAGTTCGCGCTCGCTCGGCGCGGCAGCCCAGACCATCGGTTCGAAGCGGACGAACTCCCCGGACAACCCTTTGACACGCGTCGCGCATACCAGGTCGACCGAACCGTCCTTCACCATGGGCGCCAGCGCCACGCTCGGCAGTCCAACGACCTGGATCTCGACCTTCGGATAGGTCGCGGAAAATTTCTTGAGGATCGCCGGCAGCAATGAAGACGCATAGTCGTCGGGCACGCCGATACTGACACGCCCCGTCACGTCCGGCCGTACCACCGCGGCCCAGGCTTCCTCGCGCAGCGCGAGCATGCGCCGGGCGAAGGTCAGCAGCACCTCGCCATCCTGCGTCGGCGTGACGCTGCGCGGCTTGCGCACGAAGAGCGGCTTGCCGATGGCCGTTTCCAATGTCTTGATCTGCATGCTCACCGCCGATTGCGAGCGATGCACGACCTCCGCCGCGCGGCTGATGTTACCGGTGTCGGCCACGGCCACCATCATGGCCAGGACGTCGAGATCGAGCGATTTCATAAGTCTCAGAAAATCTGATTGATACGATCAATATTATGCGATTTTCTTGGAGCTTGCTGTGGTGCATAGTAGCGAAAAAGGAGCTTGACCATGAACGCACGAACCGATCAGCACGTCCTCTCAGTGCCCGAGGTGTACTTTGCCACCCTGCCTTCCGGCAGCCGCATGCCCTATGTCGCACGCGGATCCGGAGAACCGCTGGTATTCGTTCACGGATCGCTGTGCGACTACCGCTACTGGAACGGCCAGATGGACGTGCTGTCGAAAGACTTTCGTTGCGTGTCGGTCAGCCTCGGCCACTACTGGCCTTCGGACGAGTGCGCGATCCAGGGGCCGTTCAGCTGGAGCACGCACGTGGCCGAACTCGCCGAGTTCATCACGCTGATGGACATCGGCCCGGTGCACCTCGTCGGCCACTCGCGCGGCGGCTGCGTCGCCTTCCAGCTGGCGCGCGAGTATCCCTACCTCGTGAAGACGCTGACGCTCGCCGATCCCGGCGGCCCGCTGCGGATCGATGAAGCGCCGGAAGCGGCGCTGCCGCCGGCGACCACGGCCCTGCGCGCGCACGTTGCCGAGCTGATCGACGGCGGCGCGATCGAGGCCGGCCTGGAAATGTTCGTCGACTCGGTCAGCATGCCGGGCATCTGGCGCAAGAGCCCCGCCGGCTTCCGCTCGATGGCGGTCGACAACGCGGCCACGCTGCCGATGCAGTTCCGCGATCCCTTGCCTGCCTATACCCGTGCGGCGGCGGCCGGCGTGACTTGCAGGACGCTGCTGGTCGCGGGAGGCAAGAGCCCGCGCATGTACCGCGACAACGTCGAGAGGCTTGCCGAGTGGATCGGGCATGCCGAGAAACGCACCGTCGCGGGCGCGTCGCACGGCATGAATGTGACGCATCCGGCGGAGTTCAACCGGCTGCTCGAGACCTTCGTGAATGGGAACGATCGCTAGCGGTACGACACCGGCATAGGGGCCGTCCGGGCAAGTGGGCAACGGCGGCGTCGAAAGCGCACGCTCGGACAAGGCATGTGCAAAGCCCTGCAGCCCGTCACGCGTGCACCAGATAATCCTCGACCGCATGCAATGGCATCGGCTGCGCGAACAGGTAGCCCTGCCCTTCGTCGCAACCCATCCCCTCGAGCTTCCCCATCAGTTCAGTCGTTTCGATGCCTTCCGCAACCACCGACAGTCCCAGGGCGTGCGCCATATCGACCAGTGCCGCAACGAATCCGAAGCCGCCCGCATCCTGGTTGACGAAGGAACGATCGAGCTTGAGTATGTCGACCGGTAATTGTCTCAGGTAGGACATACTCGAATACCCCGTACCGAAATCGTCCAGCGACAGCCGCAGGCCCTCCTCTTTCAAGCGTCGCAGCATGTCCGCGGATTGCCCCAGGTCGACAATCAGGGCGCTTTCCGTGACCTCCAGCTCGATCGATGCCGGATCCACCTGCGATTCGGCCAGCACATGCAGCACTTGTTCCACGAACGACTGCGATCGCAGCTGGCGCGCCGATACGTTCACGGACACGCGCAAGTCGAGTTCGAAGCGGGCGTTGAGCATCTTGATCGCGCGGCAGGCTTGGCCCAGCACCCACGCGCCGATCGCTTCGATATGACCGCGCTCCTCGGCCAGCGGAATGAATTCGAGCGGCGATATCTGGCCCAGTTCCGGGTGATTCCAGCGCAGCAGGGCCTCGAGTCCCAGCACCCGCTTGCTGCGCAGATCGATACGCGGCTGGTAATACACCTCGAATTGCGCCAGCTCGAGTGCCTTGTTCAACGCCATTTCAAGCTTGAGCGTGCGTTTGGCCGCGACACACATCGATGGGTCGAAGAAGGCAAAGCCGCCCGCCCCCGACGCTTTCGCCTTGTACATCGCCGTATCCGCGCTCTGGAACAACTGCTGCGTCGTCACGCCGGGCGCAGCGAGCGAGATCCCGATCGATGCGCCGACGCACATCTCCAGGCCGTCCGCATAGAAGGGTGTCTTCAGCTGGTCCAGCAAGCGCTGCGCGATGGCTGTCGCAGCGTCGGGGCCACTGCACGACGCGGCCACCACGAATTCGTCCCCGCCCAGGCGGGCCACCACGTCGCCGGGCCGCATGCACTGGCACAAACGTTCGCTGACTTGCTGCAGCAAGAGGTCGCCCGTTGCATGTCCCATCGAATCATTGATTTCCTTGAAACGGTTCAGGTCGATAAAGAAGATGGTGGCCACGCCGCCTTGCTCCGTACGCCCGAGCATGTCGTCGACGCGGCTGTTGATCCAGGCGCGGTTCGGCAAGCCGGTCAGGCTGTCGCGCGTGGCGAGCTCTTCGAGTTTCGCTTCGGCTGCCTTCCGTTCGCTGATGTCATGGAAAAACACCGACAAGCCGTCCGCGTACGCATAGATTCGTTCGCTCAACCATACGCCGCTCGGTTCGTAGAACGCTTCGAAACTGACGCTCTCGCGCGTCGCCATGGCCTCGCGCAGATGTGCGCCGACCATGGACTCTGCCAGACCAGGCGCCACGTCCCAGACCGCTTTCCCGATGACGGCGTCGCGGGTCGCCCCGACGAACGCCGCGGCCCGCTGGTTGACATAGGTAATCTGCCATTCGGCGTTCACCGAAAAGAAGCCGTCGTCGATGCTGTCGACGAGCGCCAGCTTCTCGTTGGCCAGATCCCGCAGCTGGTGCCGCATGGCCTGTTCCTCGGTAATGTCGCGCGACACCATCACGACGCCCCGGCTTTGTCCTGTCGCCGGATCGATGACCGGACAGGCCTTGGTGGCCAGGGCGGCATAGGCACCCGACGCATTGCGCTTGCGGACTTCGGTCACGAGCGGCTGCGCGTTCGGCGTCACCAGGTATTCGAGCGCTGCGTGCGCGCCGGCACGGTCGTCCGGATGCAGGAAATCGATCACGGGACGGCCCAGCATCTCCTCCGGCTGCCAACCCATCAGGCGCGTGTAGGAAGGCGAGACATGCAAATAGCATCCGTCGGGGCCGCTGTGCGCGATCAGGTCGTCGCTGTGGTCGATGATCAGGCTGTGCTCCCGTGCCTTGCGTAATGCATCCTCCTGCACCCGGCATTGACCGGTCAGGTCGACGATGGCGCCGCAGTAACCGTTACCGGCGCCAACCGCCTTCGGCATGCCTGTGACAAGCACCCGGCGGCTGAACCCGGCAGTATCCCTGATATCGACATCGATGCGAAACGGCTGAAACCCGGTCGTGGCCAAGGACAACGCGCTGCCATGCCCGGTACCGACTTCGGCAAGCCAGTCCTGTAGGCGCCGGCCCAATCCGATGCCCAGCACACCAGGATGATCCTCCACCAGGGAGTCGAGCGTGCCATCGATGTGGGACGACCAGACGGCATTCGTGAGCAAAGATGTATTGTTGTACATGGCGTTGACGGGCATGGGCCGCAGGGACGTAGTAAGCAATCGGAAAGAACTGCGGAGCGCTCGCGCAAATGCGATCAGGTGCTCGGCGTGGCAAATATCAGGGGGCAGACGCGCGGTGCGTGCGGGGCGTGGCACGCGGCAGGTCGAAGATGCGGTGGCAAGGCAGCTTGGCAATGCCTTAAAGTAACAAACAACGTTTTCAAAAGCAATTATTATTGCTTATTTTCATCTATATGTCGCAGAAATGTAAACCGGTCCGCGGTGCCAATATGCGCGCGGCCCGGGCGCGTCGATGGCCCGGGCGCGCCGCCTGCCGTCCAGACTTGCGGTTCGTGCATTGACGAGATGTCTATCCTGCGAGTGGCGCCTTCACGGCGCCGTCATCATCATGCGGTGCGCGTCGCCGGGCATGTCGTTCATGCGCGTATCCAGGCTGTGCATGATGATCATCGATCCGAAGATCACCAGCGCGACCACGAACACGCCGAAGGCGAGCGACATGATGTTGTTGGTGCTCTCCGGTCCACTCGAGACGTGCAGGAACATCAGCAGGTGCACGCCCATCTGCGCGATCGCCAGCGCCGCCAGCAGCACCGGCACCCCGCCCGGCCACACGGCATCCGTCGCCGAGACCCAGAACGACACCCCGGTCAGCAGGATCGACAGCAGCAGGCCGCCGGTGTACTTCAGCAGCTTGGTGCGCAATTCGCCCTCGGCGCCGGGGCGTTCGTCGTCGCGGCTTGCCTCTGTTTCGGTTTTCATGCGAAGGCTCCCAGATACACGACGGTAAACACGCCGACCCACACGATGTCGAGGGCGTGCCAGAACAGGTTGAAGCACTGCAGGCGCCGCACCACCTTGGGCGAAAAGCCGAGCGTGGCGACCTGCGCCAGCATGACGACCAGCCACAGCATGCCGCAGGCCACGTGGAGGCCGTGCAGGCCCACCAGGGCGAAGAAGCCGGACAGGAAGGCGCTGCGGCCGGGGCCGGCCCCATCGGCGATCATCTGCGTGAACTCGGACAGTTCGAGGAACATGAAGGCGGCGCCCAGCGCCAGCGTCACCGCTGAGGCGATATAGGTCACCGTCTTGTTGCGGTACTCGACGCCGACGCCTTGCAGCGCGCACGAGAAACTCGACAGCAGCAGGCATCCGGTCTCGATCAGCACGGTCTGGCGATGGAACAGGTCGCGGCCCGCCGGCCCGCCCGCCGTGTGGTCGCGCAGCACCACGAAGGCGGCGAAGAAGGCGGCGAACATGACGATATCGCTGAGCAGGAACAGCCACATGCCATAGCTGGTGGTGACGTGCGTCGGCACCGGTCCGCGCTGCGAACGCGGTATCGGCCGCTCGACCGTTTGCATCGGTTCGTCCAGCATGGCACTCATGCGGCCTCCCTGGCGGTGGCCGCGTATATGGCCGCCACGGCATCGCCGTCGATATCCTGCTCGTCGACCCGGCGCCAGGCAAACACCAATGCCACGCCGAGGATACCCAGCAGGCTGGCGATCGCCATCCACCAGATGTGCCAGACCATGCCGAATCCGAATCCGACCGCGAAGAAGGCGATGAAGAAGCCGGTGCCGGTGCGTACCGGCACCTCGACCGCGGACGGCGCCGGCATCTCGGGCCAGCCCGGCGCCGGCAAGCCGGCGCGCTTGGCGGTCCAGAAGGCGTCGAGGCCGTTCACCTGCACCGGCGTCGCGAAGTTGAAGGCCGGCGCCGGCGACGGCGTTGACCACTCCAGCGAGCGTCCGTCCCACGGGTCGCCGCTCAGGTCGCGCCTGTGCGCCCGGCTACGGATGCTGACGACCAGCTGG
The DNA here is from genome assembly GCA_022701635.1 of Burkholderiaceae bacterium. Taxonomy (GTDB): domain Bacteria; phylum Pseudomonadota; class Gammaproteobacteria; order Burkholderiales; family Burkholderiaceae_D; genus Telluria; species Telluria phyllosphaerae. Next base: position 10,857 of record JAKOOD010000095.1, read on the forward strand.
ACGATCGTGCAGCCGATGCCGGCGCAGATCGACAGCGCGCCGCACAGGGCGACGATCATCAAGGGTTGCCACTCCAGCTCCGAATAATGCTGCATGCGCCGCGTCGCCCCCATCAAGCCGAGCAGGTACAGGGGCATGAAGGCGAGGTAGAAACCGACCAGCCAGCACCAGAAGGTGGCGCGGCCCCAGCCTTCGTGGAGCGTGAAGCCGAAGGCCTTGGGGAACCAGTAGTTGTAGCCGGCATAGGCGCCGAAAATGACGCCGCCGATGATCACGTTGTGGAAGTGCGCCACCAGGAACAGGCTGTTGTGGGTGACGAAGTCCACCGGCGGCAGCGCCAGCAGGACCCCGGTCATGCCGCCGATGATGAAGGTGACCATGAAGCCGAGCGCCCACATCATCGGCACCGAAAAGCGCACGCTCCCGCCGTACATCGTGAACAGCCAGTTGAAGACCTTGACGCCGGTCGGCACGGCGATGATCATCGTCATGACGCCGAAGAAGCCGTTGACGTCGGCGCTGGCGCCCATCGTGAAGAAGTGGTGCAGCCAGACCATGAAGGACAGCACGCAGATCGCCAGCGCCGCCGCCGCCATCGAGCGGTAGGCGAAGATCGGCTTGCCGGAAAAGGTGGAGATCACTTCGCTGAACACACCGAATGCCGGCAGGATCAGGATGTACACCTCCGGGTGGCCCCAGGCCCAGATCAGGTTTATGTACATCATGGCGTTGCCGCCGAAATCGTTGGTGAAGAAGTGGAAACCGAGGTAGCGGTCGAGGGTCAGCATGGCCAGCGTCGCGGTCAGGATCGGAAACGCGGCGATGATGAGCAGGTTGGCCGTCAGCGCGGTCCAGCAGAAGATGGGCATGCGCATGTAGCCCATGCCGACCGTGCGCATCTTGAGGATGGTCGCGGTCAGGTTGATGCCCGACAGCAGCGTGCCGACGCCGGCGATCTGGATCGCCCACAGGTAGTAGTCGACCCCGACGCCGGGCGAGTAGGCCAGCTCGGACAAGGGGGGATACGCCAGCCAGCCGGTGCGCGCGAACTCGCCGATGACGAGCGACAGGTTCAGCAGCAGCACCCCCGACGCGGTGAGCCAGAAGCTGACCGAGTTCAGGGTCGGGAACGCCACGTCGCGGGCGCCGATCTGCAGCGGCACCACGAAATTCATCAGGCCGACCATGAAGGTCATGCCCACGAAGAAGATCATGATGGTGCCGTGCGCGGAAAAGATCTGGTTGTAGTGCTCGGGCGGCAGGAAGCCCTGGTTGGCGCCGACCGCGATCGCCTGCTGCGAGCGCATCATGAGGGCGTCGACGAAACCGCGCACCAGCATCACGAGCGCCAGCAGCACGTACATCACGCCGATCCTTTTATGGTCGACGCTGGTGATCCACTCTTTCCACAGGTAGGTCCACCAACCGCGCTTGGTGATCCAGGCGGCGACGCCCAGCATGCCGAGTGCGACGATGCCGGCGGCGATCAGGGGAATGGGTTGGTCCGTGGGAATCGCGGACCAGTCTAATTTGCCCAGCATGGGAGACGCTTTCAATGAGAAGAAGATGAAGACGGTGCCATCGACGCCGCCAGGATGTTCTGGAACAGCCGCGGCTCGTCCAGCCGGTAGGCGCGCGGGGCACTGGTGCCGGGGCGGGACAGCGCCGCGTAGGCGCCGGCGTCCAGGGAGGTGCCGCCTGCGCGCGTGCGCGCCAGCCAGGCCTCGTACGCGGCCGGGGTGACGGCGTCGACCTCGAAGCGCATGTCGGAAAAGCCGTCGCCACTGAACTGGACCGAGCGGCCGGGGAAGGTGCCGGGCCGGTCCGCCTGGAGGTGGAGCGTGGTGGTCATCCCGGCCATCGTGTAGATCTGGCTGCCCAGCTGCGGCACGAAGAAGCTGTTCATGACGGACCCCGAGGTCAGCTGCAGCTGCAGCACGCGACCGGCCGGCACGACCAGGTGATTGACCGCGGCGACCCCGCCGTCCGGGTAGATGAACAGCCATTTCCAGTCGAGCGACACGACCTGGATCTTCAAGGGCGGGGCTTGCGACGGCAGCGGCTTGGCCGGGTCCAGCGCATGCGAGGCGACCCACCCCATCCCGCCGAGGAACAGGATGATCATCAGCGGCACCATCCAGTTCACCACTTCGAGCGCGCCGGAATAACTCCAGTCGGGCCTGCGCTTTGCATGCCGGTTGCCGGCCCTGAACCACCACGCGAACGCCAGGGTCAATACGATGATCGGCACGATCAGGGCCAGCATGACCACGGTGGCGTTTTGCAGGAGCTGGTATTCGTCGGCGGCGACCGGCCCGCGCGGATCGAGGACCCCGGTGAGCAGGTCGGGCGCCATGGTGAAGACGGATTCTTTCATGCCCCCAGTATAAAGTGCCCTACCCCCGATTCGTTTCAGTTCAGCTAATTTTTTGCGGCGCGGCGACCTTCATCCGTCGATGCCGTATTGCGCGAGCTTGCGGTACAAGAGTTGCCGATGGATCCCCAGGCGGCGCGCCGCTTCGGCGCGGTTTCCCTGCGCCTGCGCCAGGGCGTGCTCGAGCATCAGCCGCTCCAGGCGTTCGACGGCCAGCGGCAAGGGCTGCGCGAGCCAGTCTTCCGGCAAGCCGGCTGCCGGCACCTGGCCGGCACCGAACGACGGCGCGTCGAGGATGGCATCCAGGTCGGCGGCGCCGATGACGTCGTGCCGGACCAGCGCGTGGCAACGCTCCATGGTGTTGCGCAGTTCGCGCGCGTTGCCCGGCCAGGGCCGGCGCGACAGGCAGGCCGCCGCGTCGGCCCCGAGCAGCTTGGACGGACCGCCCGCGGCTGCCCGGCGCAGGAACAGTTCGGCCAGCGGGATGATGTCGTCCGGGCGCTCGCGCAGCGGCGGCAGGCGGATCGACAGCACGTCGAGGCGATACAGCAGGTCGGCGCGGAATTTTCCGTCGCGCACGGCGGCAGCGAGGTCGCGATGGGTGGCGGCGACGATCCGGACGTCCACCCGCAGCGCCTTGTTGCTGCCCAGGGGCACCACCTCGCCCTCCTGCAGCACGCGCAGGATCTTGGCCTGCACATCCAGCGGCATGTCGCCGATTTCGTCGAGCAGCAGGACGCCGCCGTCGGCCGCCCGGAAGCACCCTTCGCGCTCGGCGGCGGCCCCGGTGAACGCGCCGCGCACGTGACCGAACAATTCGCTTTCGAGCAACTCCCCCGGGATCGCTGCGCAATTCACGGCAATGAACGGCTGGCGGGCGCGTGCGGAATAGCGGTGCAGCGCACGCGCCACGACTTCCTTGCCGGTCCCGGTCTCGCCCAGCACCAGCACCGGCAGCGCGCTCGCGGCCGCGAGTCCGATCCGCTTGTGCACCTCGCGCATCGCCTCGCTGTGCCCGACCAGGTCACCGTCCGCGGCCTGCGGCGCCGCCGTCGCCTCGCCGGCCGGCGCCGCGCGGCACTGCAGTGCGTTGTCCAGCACCGCGCGCAGCGTCTCGCGGCGCACCGGCTTGGCCAGGTGGTCGAAGGCGCCGAGGCGCATCGCCTCGATCGTATTGGCGGCGCCGGTGAACGCGGTCAGCACGATCACGGGCGGGGCCGGGAATGGGCCCGCGCGCAGCGCGGCCAGCGTCTCGAGGCCATCCATGCCGGGCATGCGGTGGTCGAGGAAGACCGCGTCGAAAGGCGGCGCCGATGCCAGCAGGGCCAGCGCCTGCGCCCCGCCGGCCGCGGCGGCGACCTCATGCCCGAATCCCTGCAGCGTCTCGGCCAGCGTGTCGCGGAAGGCGTCGTCGTCGTCGACGATCAGCAGGTGCGCCATGGCAGTTCCAATGTGAAGCGCGCGCCCGGGGCCAGGGCGGCATGGTGAAGGTCGCCGCCGTGCGCCAGCGCGACCTCGCGCGCCAGGGCCAGGCCCAGTCCGGTACCGTCGGCGCGGCCCGTGTTGAACGGCTCGAACAGGTTGGCCAGCAGGGACGGCGGCACCCCGGGGCCGTCGTCGTCGACCCGCAGCACGAGACGTCCGTCGGCGAGCTGCACGCTCAGCACCACCTTGCCGCCGCGCGCCGCATGGCGCACCGCGTTGTCGAGCAGGTTGTCGACCGCGCGCCCGAGATGGACCGGGTCGAACACGGCGGCATCGGCACCGGCATGAAGCGGCACCACGGCGACGCCGGCGGCCTCGGCCCGGTGGGCGACCGCGCCCAGGCGCTCGTCGATCCAGGGCGCGAGCGGCACCGGCCGCGGCGCCAGCGTGACCGGCTGCACCAGGCCCAGCAGGCTTTCGACCAGGCCGTCCAGCCGGTCGATCTGGCCGACGATGACCTGCAGCGCGGCGCGCTGGCGTTCCGGCGTGGCCGCCAGCGCGTTCTCGGCCTTCAGGCGCATGGTGGCGATCGGGTTGCGGATTTCGTGGGCAATGCTGCCGCTCATCCGCCCCAGGGCCGCCAGGCGCTGGTCGCGGCTGCGCTGCTGGGCCGCCAGGTGCAGGCGCGCATGCGCTTCGTCGAAGCGGACACGGTAGCGATTGAAGCCGTCGACGATGCGGTCCAGTTCGCGCACGCCGGTGGGCGACAGTACCGGCATGGTATCGGCATCCGACTGCGCGCCGGCCAGCTGCGCTTCGAGCGCGCGCACATGGCGCAGGCCGCGTTGCAATATCGATACGAACCAGAACCCGGACACCAGCACCAGCGCCAGCAGCACGCCGAGCCCCGCGCGCAGGCTGCCCTGCGCGTCGAGCACGCCGCCGCTGGCCCGGGTCATTGTCCAGACCGCGAGATCCTGGCCCGCCACGCGCATCGGGCAGGCGGTCACGACCAGGGCTTCGCGGCTGCCGCGCACCACGTCGGTCTGCAGCCAGCGCGTGTGCGCCGCGCGCGCCGCCATGTCGACGATCAGCGGCTGCTCCGCCAGCGGCACGTCGCGCTTCACGCCGCTGCCTTCGTAGGTCGGATAGGCGTACGCCAGCTGGCCGGCGCCCGCCTGCCAGATGCCGCCTTCGACCTGCGGTGCCTCGACCAGCACCAGATTCAATACCGTGCGCAGCAGGTCGACGTCGGGGACGGCGGGGGTGCCGGGCAGCAGCGAGTGGGTATAGCGGGTCGCGATCGACTGGCAGGTGCGCTCGGTTGCCGCGCGCGCGGTCGAGATGTGCGCGCCGGCGCTATTGCTGTAAAGGGTGAACATCACGACAGCGAGCGACACGCACATGGCGAACAACAAGGTCCAGAACAGCCCCAGCTGTCCGCGTAGCGATTTCATCGGCCGGCCTTGCCGTGTGGGTACCTCGAATGGCGTGTCATCACGACAGTCTAGCCGTTTTATGGATGAGCACCCCGCACGGCTAGGCGGTCGATCGCGGCGCCGGCCGTGGCCGAACCAGCTCACATCAGGGAGCGCGTCGCGATGGCGACGACCAGCGCGGCCGGCATCGCCACCATGCCGACCTTCAGGAACTGCCAGAACGACACCTCCAGCCCGGCGCGGCGCAGGTTGGCGAGCCACAGGATCGTGGCCAGCGAACCGGTGACCGACAGGTTCGGACCGAGGTCGACGCCGATCAGCAAGGCATCCACGATGCGTTTGTCGGGGTGGAGGCGCTCGATCACGGCACTGGCGACCAGGCCGGCCGGCAGGTTGTTGGTGAGGTTGCTGCCGACGGCGAGGGCGGCGCCGGCGACGGCCGCCGCTTCCCGCACGCCGCCGCGGGCCAGTGCGGCGAGCGCCGCCGCCAGGATGTCGACGATGCCGGTGGCGCGCAAGGCGGCGACCAGGACGAACAGGCCGGCCACCAGCGGCAGCACGGTCCAGTTGACCGACTTGATGGTTGTCGCCGGCGAGGTGCGCCCTTTGAGCCAGACCGCGGCGGCGGTCAGCCCGCCCATCAGCGCGGTCGGCAGGCCCAGAGGCATGTCCCGGCTCGACACCACCATCAGCACGATGGCGGTGGCGACGATGCCGGCCAGGGCAAGGCGGCCGCGCGCGTCGAGCACCGGCGGCTGCACGTCCGTGCTGCAGCGGGCGGCGAGCGCATGCCGCTGGGTCCACCCCAACGCCAGGTAGGTGGCCACGATCGCGGCCAGCGAGGGCAGCGCGAAGCTGCGCAGCCAGGCCCCCAGCGCAGGCGTGTGGTTACCGTACAGGACGATGTTGGCAGGATTCGAGATCGGCAGCACGAAACTGGCGGCATTCGCGACCAGGGCGCAGGCGAACAGGCTGGGCAAGGGATCGACCCGGGCCTTCCTGGCGGCGGCCACCACGGCGGGTGTGAGGACCACGGCAGCCGCATCGTTCGACATGAAGGTGGTGACGATGACGCCGACGCCGTACACCACGCTGAACAGCCGCCAGCCCGAGCCGCGCGCATGCACGACGGCGAATGCGGCGGCCCAGTCGAACAGGCCGGCTTCGAGGCCGATCTCGGACAGCAGCATCATGCCGGTCAAGAACAGGTAGACATCGTTCCCCTGCCCGACCGCGTGCCAGGCCGCACCGGCCGGCAGCAGGCCCAGCACCAGGATCAGCGCCGCACCGCCGACGGCCCAGATCGCCTCTGGCCAGTCGCGCGGACGGATCAGCACCAGCGCCGTCGACAGCGCGACGATCGTCCATATGGCCCAGTTTGCATGCGTCGCCATCCCCATCATTCGCACTTGCCTTCGCCGGCGTCCAGGGTTTCCGGCATGGCGAACGCGAACAGCACGAAGCCGGCGGCGGCGATGGCCGCGAGCACCAGGAAGGCGACCGTGGTCCCGGCGTGGTGGGCCAGGAAACCGGCCACGCTGTTGCTCAGCAGGGCACCCACGCCGACGGCGGCGGCGACCGCCCCCTGCGCCGCGTTGAAGCGGCCGGTCCCGCGGGTCAGGTCGGCGATGATCAGGGTGGCGACCACGCCGAACACGCCCGCGCCCAGGCCGTCCATGCACTGGACCGCGATCAGGGCCAGGGGCGAGGTGCAGACGCTGTACAGCAGGCCGCGCAGGCACAGCGCGGCAAAGGCGAACAGGAACAGCGGCTTCCTGCCCACGCGGCCGGCCAGCTTGCCTGCGAGTGCGGCGACGACCACGAACACCAGCTGGGACGCCACCATGTAGCCCGAGGTCAGCATGATGGCCTTGCGCACGCCCTGGCCGCGCGCCAGCATCTGGGTCACGAGCGGCACCATCGCGGCGTTGGCGAAGTGGAAGATCACGGCGCATGCCAGGAACACGGCGACCGGACGCTGGCGGATCAGGTCGCGAAACGCCGGCAACAGGCCATGGAAGGCTTGCATCGGCGTGCCGTCCTGGTCCGGCGCCTTGCCGTCGCCTGCATCCTTCGCACCGTCGCCGCCACGGGCCATGTCGTGGTCGATGTCGTCCGGGTTGATGCGGGTCAGGATCAGGAGCGAGACGGCGGCCAGGCCGACCACGGTCGCGAACATCCACGGCAGGCCGACCATCACGCCGACCACGCCCAGGCCGATGGCGGTGGCGACATTGCCGGCGGCATTCCATGCCTGGTTACCGCCAAGGACGGCATCCAGCCGCTTGCGTCCTACGATACCCAGCGCGAGCGCCGCCAGCGTGGGCGGGAAAATGGCGCCGGCGGCGCCGATCAGCGCCTGCGCCGCGCCGACCACCGGGAAACTCGGATGCAGGGGCGTCACGATGCAGGCGGCGGCGATCATGACGATGCCGACCGCCAGCAAGGCGCGCTTGGCGCGCAGGTAATCGACCAGCGCCCCGACCGGCGTCTGCGTCACCACCTGGGCAATGTTACCGATGGCAAGGGCGATCCCGATCCGCGCCGGATTCCAGTGCACGGCCGATTGCAGGAACAGCGCCATGTAGGGGCCCATGCCGTTCTGGACATCGGCCAGGGTGAAATTCAATGCCCGCAGCCAGGCGATACTGCCGCTGCCGCGCACCTGCGCGCCGCCGGCCGCGCCGGACCGTGCGCCGGCGGCGCTGTCGGATTGGATGGGATTCGTCAAGGCGTGTTCCTCGGCCTGGTGTTCAGTCGGGTTTCTGGTCCAGGCGCTCGCCGTTCAGCTCGACCGCCTCGATGACGCGGCCACTGCCGTCGGACAGGGGACGGCCTGGGCCGCTGGCCTGCACCTGGCCACCCAGGACAAGGGCGAGCGGTGCGAAGCGGTCCGGACGGATATGAATGAAGTCGCCCGAATCCAGCACCACCCCGTTGGCTTCGCCGTGACGGGCGTAGTTGATGCGCACCACCTTGCCCTCGACGCGGCCGGGCTTGGCGGCGTCCTGCGCGGCCTCGCCGTCGATGCCGGCCAGGCGCTTGAACTGGTAGACGGCATGCGCATCGTCGCCTTCGGGCCAGGGCCTGGCTTCGGTGCCTTCCAGGGTGACGCGCTGGCCCGGCGACAGATGCTGGAAGTTCGATGCATCGTCATTGCCGTGGCTGAATACGAATTGCGCCGGTATGCCGTCGGCCTCGATCATGGCGCCCTCGATACCGCCCTTGGGGCTGTAGATGACGTGCTTGAACACGCCTTCGATCGACCAGACGTCGCCATCGTGGTCCTTGTTATGGTGCTTGCCTTTGGCAGGATCGTGTTTCATATCGGATTCTCAGTGCTTGATTGGTGGATGGGTGCGCCCTGGCTCGACAACCGTCGTGCCAGGGCGGGTGGACGGGGATCGGGCACGCGTGCCACACCGCCCTTCCCCGTCAGCCGATTACTTCATCGCCGCGTCGGGCGCGTCCGGCGCGGGCGCGGGCGGTGCCGGTGGACGGCCATCGGCAGGCGCGCGCGGTACTGGCGGGCGCGCGTCCGGACCGGCTGGACGACGGGCTGCAGGCGCGCGCTTGCCCTGCGCTTCGGGGGCCGGTCGCATGCGCGCCGGTCGCTTGGCCGGACCGGCTTCGGGCGCGGGCGGCATGGCGCGGCCGGCGTCCTTTTCGGCACCCATGGGCGGCGGCGGCGGTGCCGACGCTGTTACCGGCGGCGGCGCGTCCGCCGGCGGTGGCGGTGGCGCCATGGTCGATTGCGCGATGGCCGCATGCGCAGCGACCAGACCCATTACAGCGATGAATGATTGTTTTAATGACATGATTAACCTCCTTAAAAAGTTTATAAGAAGGTAATAGCAAGAAGCGGGCCACCGCATTTACCGGGAAAAATGGCTTATTCGCCACGCATGAGGCCAGGGATCAGTCCGCTCTTGAGACAGGCGGTGTCCCGTTTTCAGACACACTGGCTCGCCTCCTACCCCCATCTGCCGAAAAAGCGATGTTGCGCGGCAGCGGCGATCATGCACAGCGGATATTCAGGAAAATTTTTTTGTCTGACCGCTCCAAAAACAACATTTGTACATGATTTCACATCAATAAAATTTCCATGCTGTAATATTGATTCTCTCTCGTCAATTTACTCAAATGGAAACGTGGCGAGAACCTCGCGCACGCCGCTGGACGCTCGATTCCATCGTCCAAGTCACCTCCATGTACGCAGGCTAGATGGCCTGTCCGCGGGCGCTTTTTTCAACGCAGATACAGAAAACACGCATGCCGACAGGCCGTACCGTTCTCACATCGCTCGCGACAGGTATCGTGTGCATCATTGGCGGCGCCGCGCGCGCGGATGACCTCACCGCACTGCCGCTCGACCAGTTGCTGACGGTCGAAATCGTCACGGCATCGAAGTTTCCCCAGAAAGTCAGCGAGGCGCCGTCCTCCGTCTCGGTGGTGACGGCGGACGACATCAAGGCCTTTGGCTATCGCAGCCTCGCCGATATCTTGCGTGGCATGCGCGGCGTGTACGTCTCCTACGACCGTAACTACAGTTACGTCGGCACGCGCGGCGCCGGCCGGCCGGGCGATTACAACTCGAGACTGCTTGTCCTGATCGATGGGCAGCGCTTGAACGACAGCATATTTGGCCAAGGTGCTGTCGGTAACGAATTCCCGATCGACGTCGACCTGATCGAGCGGGTCGAATACGTGCCGGGGCCCGGCTCCGCCGTGTACGGCAGCAATGCGTTTTTCGGGGTCATCAATATCATCACCAGGAAAGCGCAGACATTCGACGGCACCAGCGTCGGCGCGCAAGCGGCGAGCTACCATGAACGCACAGCGTCCCTGGTCAGCGGCAAGCGCTTCGCCAATGGCGCCCAGGGCATGCTGCGCGTCTCGGACAGCCGTACCGCAGGCATCGATCGCTATTTTCCGGAGTATGACGATGCCGCCAGCAATCATGGCCTTGCCACGGGCCTGGACACGGAGCGCTACAAGCGCCTGTTCATGAAATATGCGTTCGAAGACCTGACGCTGACCGCCTTCTTCGGCGATCGGAAAAAAGGCGTGCCGACGGCGTCGTTCGGCCAGCAGTTCAACGACCCGCGCAGCGCCACCCAGGATCGCTACCTGGGCGCGAGCGCGGTGTTCCAGCATGCCGTGTCGACGACCCTGGAACTGTACGCCAGCCTGAATTTCCAACGCTACCGGTACATGGGCGATTACGCTTACAGCCCGGATGCCGATGGCCTCAACCGGGACGTCGGCTACAGCGATGTCGTCACCGGCGATGTGCGCTTCCTGCATCGGGGGTTCCGCAAGCAAAAGCTCATCTATGGAATCGAAGTCACCGACGCCACCAGGCGGCGGCAGGAAAATGTCAACGTCAGTCCCTATGAATCGATCCTGGATACCGATAATCCAACCCATGGCTACGCGGTCTACCTGCAGGACGAGATCGAGCTCGGCAATAAACTGATGTTCAACGTGGGCCTGCGCCACGACCACGGCAAAGAAACCGGCAACACGGACAGCCCGCGTCTTGGTCTCATCTACAGGCTGACGCCGGACCTCACGACCAAGCTTTTGTACGGTACCGCGTTCCGTGCCGCCAATGCACTCGAAAACTACTACGTGACCGACGCGGGCCGTTTCAAGACCGGGCCCGGGTTGAAGCCCGAACGCATCAAGACCTACGAATTCGTGGCCGAGTATTTTCCGCGCCAGGACTTCCGTAGCAGCGCCTCGGTGTTCGCCTACCGCATGGACAACCTGATTTCCCTCGCCACCGATCCCGGTGACGGACTGCTTTATTACAAAAACGTGAACGAAGCGTCGGCGCGCGGCATCGAGCTGGAAGCGGAATTCCTGGGCGCGGATGGCGGTCGCTTGAAGGGCAGCGCGTCATTCCAGTTCACCAGGGACGGCGCAACCGGCGCGCGCCTGACCAATTCGCCGACGCAGATCGCCAAGCTGAACTACAGCCGCCCCCTCATGAGCCAATCCGCCCGGATCGGACTGGAAGGCCAATTTACCGGAAAGAGAAGCACCGTCACCGGCGGCCACGTCGGTGGTTTTTCCGTGCTCAATCTGACGCTGTCCAACGCCATGCTGACGCCGAACATGGAACTGGGCGCGAGTATCTACAATGTGCTGAACAAGCATTACGCGGATCCGCCCGGCGACGAACACGTCGACAACAGTGTTCCGCCACGGGAACTGCAGTCGATCCGCCAGAATGGACGCGTCGTCCGTGTCAATCTCACTTACCGATTCTGATGGCGCGGCACTTGCTCCTGCATGCCTTGTGGCGGCGCGTGGCGCGCCGTGCCGCCGCTACGGGCGCACTGCTCGCGCTGGTGTCGGCCCCGGCGCCGGCCCAGACCGCCGCGACGCCCGAGTACGCACTGAAGGCAGCCTTCATCTATAACTTCGCGCGATTCACGAACTGGGGTGACCGCCCGGATAAAGCGCTGAATCTGTGCGTCCTCGGCAGGGACCCCTTCGGGAGCGCACTCGACACGATCGACAACAAGGAAGTCGGACAGCTGCATATCGTCGTGAAACGTGTGCGCGAGGCCGATAAAGCGTTCAGCATCTGTCAAATCGTCTTCATCGCCGATGCCGAGATGGATAACTTTTTGCTGCAACCGGAGCAAGTCCGGCTTGCGAACGGCGTGATGACGATCGCCGACAAGGAAGGCGCCGCGCGTCAAGGCGTCATCGTCGAGCTGACGACCGAAAACCAACGAGTCGGCTTTGCGTTCAACCAGCAAAGCGCGGGCCGCGCCAGGATCGAAGTCAGTTCGAAGCTGCTGCGACTGGCAAGAAAGGTATATTGATGAACTCCAAACGCCGATTCCAGTGGATCGACCGGCAAACGGTTGGCACCAAGCTCAAGCTGGCAAATCTCTTCACGAGCGGTATCGTGATTTTCCTGGCCGGCGTGCTGCTCCTGGCATTACAGGCTTACCTGTCCGGCATGGCGCTTCTCGAACAGGCCCGGACCGAGGCGGCAGTGGTAGGCAACAATATATCGGCGGCGATCATTTTCAAGGACCACGCTTCGGCCAAGGAAATCCTCGGCACCTTGAAAGCATTCGAGGACGTTGCGCATGCCAGCGTATTCGATGCTGAACAAAACATCTTCAGCGACTATGCGAAAGCCGCCCAGCACGATATGCGCACCGACACGCAGGGCGGTCTGCGCGGCAATGCTTACGATTTTTCGCTGCATCGGCTCCGGGTGTCGCATCCCATCGATTATGAAGGCAAGGCCATCGGCACGGTGCACATCGACACCGACCTGGCATCGACTTACCGCCGCATTGGCTGGTACGCCCTGTCGATATCGATCATCATGCTGGCTTGCCTCACCATTGCCAACATGGTCTTGCGTCGCCTTCAACAATTCGTGACGGCGCCCCTGCACGCCTTGGCGAAGACGTCGACGGCGATTTCCGAACAGGGCGACGTGTCCTTGCGCGCCACCGTCGATGCGTCGGAAGACCTGGGCATGCTGGCAAAAGCCTTCAATGCCATGCTCGACCGGATCGAAAAACGCGAAATCGAGCTGGAGTGCGAGATCGAGGAACGCAAGCGTGTCGAGGTCAAGCTCGACCGCCTGGCGCACTTCGACAGCGTGACCGGCCTGCACAACCGGTATTTTTTCCACGATCGTCTGGGTAGCGCCATCGCGCAAGCGCAAGCGCTGCATCAGCGCACCTTCGTCATGTTTCTCGACCTGGACAATTTCAAGGCGGTCAACGACACGCTTGGCCATGACGTCGGCGACGAACTGCTGCGTGTGGTGGCGCAGCGCTTGCGGGACGCCGTGCCCGCCGGTGATACCGTTGCCCGCCTCGGCGGCGATGAATTCGCCATCATCCTGGAAAACGTCGCGGACGGCAGCACCGGCGAGACCGTTGCGAAACGCTGCATCGACGCCCTGTCGCGCATGGTGCGCATCAACGGCAATGAAATCTACATATCGGGCAGCATTGGCCTCAGCAGCTGTCCTGACGACGCGGTCGACGTCAATGCGCTGCTGAAGTTTGCGGATACCGCCATGTATTACGCGAAAAACGCCGGCAAGAATACCTACCGCGTCTTCAACAGCAGCATGCAAGGGGAAGCGCAGAAGCGCTTCGCCATGAACGGCAATTTGCGGCGCGCGCTCGAGCGTGACCAATTCGTACTGCAATACCAGCCGCAAATCGACCTGGTCACGGGTCAGATTTTCGGCGTCGAGGCGCTGATCCGCTGGGCCCACCCCGACCTGGGCCTGATCAGCCCGATGGAGTTCATTCCGCTTGCCGAGGAAACCGGCTTGATCGTGCCGATCGGGGCTTGGGTATTGAAGAGTGCATGCCTCCAATTGAAAGCGTGGCACGACGAGGGCTATACCCAATTGCACATGGCAGTCAACTTGTCTGCACGTCAGTTGGCGGAAGATACCTTCGTCGAAACGGTGCTGGACATCGTCCGCACGACCGGGGTCAATCCCCGGATGCTCGAGCTGGAGCTGACGGAAAGCATGCTGATGGATGCCGGCGACGCATTCATCGCCAAGCTCGATACACTGCGCCAGGCCGGCATCATGCTGGCCATCGACGACTTCGGCACCGGTTATTCATCGATGTCCTACTTGAAGCGCTTCCCGATCAATACCATCAAGGTCGACCGCAGCTTCGTGCGTGACTTGCCGGACAGCGCGCAGGATAAAGCGATTACCAAGGCGATCATTTCGATGGCCCATAGCCTGCAGATGCGCGTCATCGCCGAGGGCATCGAAACCGACCGGCAGGAGGTCGTGTTAACCGCCGACGGCTGCAACAGTGGGCAGGGTTATCTGTACAGTCCACCGGTCAATGCCGATGAAATCAGCAAGCTGGCGCGCCTGGTAAAACCTGTCGACATACCGTTGGAAGATGACCGCTTGTCTGCGCGCCGTGCCGCCATCGCCACGAAAACCAGGTCTTCACATGAACGCGTTTGAAAATCTCGCGCGATGGCGTGCCCAGTTATTCAACAAGATCCTGTCGATTACGTTGGTATTGGGCCTGCTGGCAGCGCCGCCCAGCCTGTTTTTATTGCGCGATAACTGGCAACGAGTCCTCGTCCTCGATGTCATTTCGCTGGGCTGGGTAGCGGCTCTCCTGCTGGCGCAGCGTATCGGGTTCCGCGCGCGCGTCATGCAGTTCCTTGCCATGAACCTTGTGTTCGGCTGCGGCTTGATGATCTCGGTCGGCTCGAGCAGCCAGGCGTACTTGATCGCCGGACCGATCATGGCGACCTTGCTGCTGAGTACCCGAATGGCACTGTTGACGAGCGCAATCGGCAGCACGGCGGTGTTTGTCATCAGTTATAGCGGGATCGGCGCCGTGCGATTGCAAGGCGTGACACATGGCAGCCTGGGCTATGCCCTGCTGCTTACCATTACCTACGCCTTCCTCGCCATCGGCATGACACTATCGTGTTCGTTCCTGCTGAAACGGCTTGCCGATTCGCTGGTGGAACTGAATGCCACCGCCAGTTCACTCCAAGAGGGCAAGCTCCAGCTGTATGAAGTCAACGCCGAGCTGAGTCTGGCCGCCGCGGCGCTGTCGGGCCTGAGCGACATGGTCGTGATCGCGCGGATCGTCGACCGTCCAGACGCCGACCAACCGATCATCTACGTCAACGATGCTTTCGAGCGGCGCACCGGTTACCGCCGCGCGGAGGTCATGGGCGGCAGCTGGCGCATACTCCTCGGCCCCAATTCCGATCCCGTTGAAGTGGCACGGATCGGCG
>JAKOOD010000110.1 GCA_022701635.1 Burkholderiaceae bacterium
TGAATTAAATCAGTCCATTACAAACTGGTGAACGCCGTCATCGCAGACTATGATTATCATTGTTAAAAGCTATCATCAATAAAAGTTGAATAATAACATTGCTATCAAGCTAGCTCGACAGGCTGTCGTCGTTTGTCCTACACAGACACGGCAAACCCTCCGATTCCGACAAAATTTCAGCCTGCGATGATGGGTCCATGGTGAGTCACAGCACGACTACGACCTTCCCCGAATCAGGAATATTTGCGCAGGACATTTCTGACACATAACTTTATCGGAGGACTACGAATGTTTGCACATAACAAACGCTTGCAGTATACGGTGCGCGTCAGCGAACCGAATCCGGGTCTGGCCAACCTGATGCTGGAACAGTTCGGCGGCCCACAGGGCGAACTGGCCGCGGCCATGCGTTACTTCACCCAGGCGGTCAGCGAAGACGATCCGGGCCGCAAGGACATGCTCTACGATATCGCCACCGAAGAACTGAGCCACCTGGAAATCATCGGCCACATCATCGCGATGCTGAACAAGGGCGCCAAGGGCCAGCTTGCCGAAGCCATCGACTCCGAAGCCGACCTGTACCGCAAACTGAACGGCGCAGGGAACGACAGCCACGTGACCCAATTGCTGTACGGCGCCGGCACCCCGCTGATCAACTCCGCCGGCGTGCCCTGGACCGCCGCCTATATCGACACCATTGGCGAGCCGACCGCCGACCTGCGCTCGAACATCGCTGCCGAATCACGCGCCAAGATCGTCTACGAGCGCCTGATCGCGCTGACCGAAGACCCGGGCGTGAAGGAAGCGCTGACCTTCCTGATGACGCGCGAAGTGGCGCACCAGAAGTCCTTCGAAAAAGCGCTGTATGCGATTTCGCCGAACTTCCCGCCAGGCAAAATGCCGGTCGACCCGCGCTTCGCCAACACCTATTTCAACATGTCCCAGGGCCCAGGCGAGATGCGCGGCTCCTGGAACCAGGGCGAGCAGTGGGAATTCGTCACCGACCGCGAGAAGCAGATGGCGGTCGACGGCGGCACCGGCGAAGCCGAGGTCAAGCTGTCCGCGAACGACATCGACGTCCTCAAGGCCATGGCCGAGCGTACCCAGTCGAATCCTGCCGTCGATCCGCCGACCGGCGCCGAACTGGGCATGGGCAACCAGACCACGGCCGACGGCCTGACCGTCAAGCCGGGCGCGATCCCGAGTCCGGGCGCTCCGACATAAGTTCGTGGAACGCCTGTCACGATGCGCATGCCGCAGGACGCGGCTGCGCATCGGCAACCGGCGCCGCGCAGCCTCGTGCTGTGCGGCGCTGTTTTTCGTTTAGGATACCAATATGGAAACACATGCGCAAAAAGCCCGGCCCGCGGGCGGTATCGCACGCCTGTCGACCCCGCGCCGCGCGGTCGGCATGTTCATCTGCGTGCTCGGCTGCCTGCTGCTGATCACCGGCCTGGTCAACCAGATCGCGCATGCCTCCCCGAATCTGCGCGCCGCGCTGCTGGGCGGCGGTACCGCCGCCGCCGCGACGGCGCTCGGCACGCTGCCGATCCTGTTTTCCCAGCATTTCTCGAAACGCACCTACGATTGCTTCCTCGGCTTCGGCGCCGGCGTGATGCTGGGCGCGACCGCGTTCTCGCTGGTCATCCCGGCGCTGGCCGCCGCCAAGGCTGGCGGCGCCGGCAACTGGGGTGCCAGCCTGTCCGTCGGCGGCGGCATCATGATCGGCGCCACCCTGCTGCTGCTGATGGGACGCTTCATCAGCACCGACGGCATTCTCGACACCGAGGATGCGCGCCTGTCGCACTCGATGCGGCGCGCCTGGCTGTTCGTCTGGGCCGTCGCCCTGCACAACCTGCCGGAAGGCCTGGCGATCGGCGTCGCCTACGGCGGCATCGACCTGTCCAAGGCGAATTCGCTGGCGACCGGCATTTCGATCCAGGACGTGCCGGAAGGCCTGGTGGTGGCGCTGGCCCTGCGCACGGTCGGTTACGGCCGGGTGCTGTCGGCGGCGCTGGGCATGCTGTCGGGTGTGATCGAGCCGATCGCCGCTGCGGCGGGCGTGGCCCTGATCGGCGTCTCGGCTGGCCTACTGCCGTTTGCACTGGCCGCCGCCGCCGGAGCGATGCTGTTCGTGATCGTCAACGACGTGGTGCCGGAGTCGCAGGAAAACGGCAACGGCACCTGGGCCAGCGCGGCGCTGGTGTTCGGCTTCATTTTGATGACGGTGCTCGATACGGCGCTGGGCTGATGCACATGGCGTGCTGGGTGGACGGCTCACACGTAGCCTAGCATGCGCCCGCACCCGATCACCGCGACCCACGACAGCAGCGGCAAGGCCGCATTCACGCGCGCCGCGACGGTCGGTGCGCGTGAATGCGGGTCCGCCACCACGACCCGAGGTGAAAGGCCGGCGCATTCAGCCCGGCCAACACCACCAGTCCCATCGTCAGCAAAAACACCGGGTTGCGCGATCAGCCGGGCCGCCACAGGCGCCCGAGGACTTCCAGGCGGCTGGGAGTGGCGCGCAGGACCAGGACTTCGCCGGGGGCGACCGATTCGTCGACCAGGGCGCGGATATTGATGTCGTGCGTGACCAGCACGGTATTGAGGCCGGCTGCCGGCAGTACCGCGAGCCGCCCGCGCAGCGCGGCGGTGGCGGCGCGGACATGGCCGGCATCCTGTTGGAACAGCGAATCGAGCAGCGCTTCGGGTTGGACCCGGCCGAAGGCGAGGCTGGCGGTGTCCAGGCAGCGGCACCAACGGCTCGACCACACCCGGCCGAGCGGGACGCCGTGGGCGCGCACCGCTGCGCCGAGCGCCTCGGCATCGCGCCGACCGCCGGCCGACAAGTTGCGCTGGGTACGGCACTGGGCGAGTGCGAAGCCGGGCGGATCGCCGATGCCCGGATCGGTGGCCGCATGCCGGATCAGCAGCACGAGCCCGCCACCCTGCAGGCGCTGCCAGAGTTCCGCCGGGGGCGATGGTGAGACGGATTGTGGAAGCGCGGCACCGGAGGCAGGCAGCCCGGCGGGCAGGGTGCAGGCAAGGCCGAGCATGAGAAGACGGCGACGCTGCATGGCGGCCTCCATCCATTGGATGACGCATTATCACTGCTCCGCCTTGAGCGCAGCGCACGGCTGGGAAGCAAAAAAAAAGCCCCGGCATCGACCGGGGCTCAAGCGCTGCTGATTCAGTGCCTGCTCAGTTCCTGATCTCCAGGGCGCGGTTCAGGCTGAGCGCCGCCAGCGAGCCGACCGCGCCCGACAGCAGGTACAGGCTGACGTAGCCGAGGCCGAAGTTGGCGGCCAGGCCCAGGGC
>JAKOOD010000153.1 GCA_022701635.1 Burkholderiaceae bacterium
GCCTTGGCGCATTCCAGGCCGAGCAGGCCGCCGCCGATCACCACGCCGGACTTGGCGCGCGATCCGCATTCGCGCATCCCTTCCAGGTCTTCGATGGTGCGGTAGACGAAGCAATCCTTCCTGTCCTTGCCCGGCACCGGCGGCACGAAGGGATAGGATCCGGTGGCGAACACCAGCTTGTCGTAGGCGAGGACGTCGCCGTCGGCCAGGGTGACGGTATGCGCGGCGCGGTCGACCGACGCCGCCTTGGCGTTCAGCTTCATGGTGACGTTGGTGCGGCTCTCGAAGAAGCCCGGCGCCACCAGCGACAGCTCGTCGGCCGATTTACCGGCAAAGAATTCGGACAGGTGCACGCGATCGTAGGCATGGCGCGGTTCTTCGCACAGGACGGTGACGTCGAACCCGTGCGCCGGATGTACGGCATTCTCGGCCAGCAGGGTTTCCAGGAACTTGTGGCCGACCATGCCGTGGCCGATGACGATGAGTTTCATGATGCGATTCCTTACCAAAGAGTCTCAGGCTGCAGCCGCTGCTGCGTTGTCCAGTGCGGCGGACTTGAAGCGCACGCCGATCGCGCACACGGCCGACACCAGCACCGCGCCGCCCAGGATGAACAGGGTCTGGCGCACGTCGCCGGTGCCCTTCATCAGGAAGCCGGCAAGCACCGCACCGACGTTGCCGCCGGCGCCGACGATGCCGGCCACGCCGCCCAGCGCCTTGCGGCTCACGAAGGGCACCAGCGCATAG
Source organism: Burkholderiaceae bacterium (assembly GCA_022701635.1). Lineage (GTDB taxonomy): Bacteria > Pseudomonadota > Gammaproteobacteria > Burkholderiales > Burkholderiaceae_D > Telluria > Telluria phyllosphaerae. The sequence goes on from JAKOOD010000153.1 coordinate 748, forward strand.
GTGGCGCCGCAAGCCATGTGGGTGCACAGGCCGAAGGCGAGCATGGCGGTGATGGCCAGCGCGACGCTGGCGGTGTGCGAGAACCACAGCAGGCCCAGGCCCTCGCCGATCATCAGGATGAACAGCAGGTTGACGCGGCTGTTCAGGTCGCCGCGCGCGGCGGCCTTGTCGGACAGCCAGCCGCCGAGGGCACGGGCGAACAGCGCCAGCAGGCCGAAGCTGCCGGCGGCCATGCCGGCCGCCTTCAGGGACAGGCCGAAGTGGTCGACGTAATAGACGGCGGCGGTGTTGTGGATGAACAGTTCGATGCCGAAGCAGGCGCCGTAGGTCACGAACAGCAGCCAGGCCCGGTAGTTGCCGCAGGCTTGCACGAAGCTGGCCCAGCCGCCCTTGTTGTTCGATTCGAACGGCACGCCGGCGGCGCGCAGTTCCTTGAAGTTACCTTCCGGGCAATCCTGGGTCAGCTTCCAGTAGGCGACGGCGGTCACCAGCATCGCGATGCCGGGCACCACCAGCGCCACGCGCCAGCCCATGGTTTCGCTGACCCCCAGCATGATCACGGCGCCCATCAGCAGCGGCATCAGGGCTTGCGCCACGCCGCCGCCGCTGTTGCCCCAGCCGGCCGACGCTGCGTTGGCGGTGCCGACCACCCGCGGGCTGAACATCACCGAAGTGTGGTACTGGGTGATCACGAAGCTGGCGCCGACCGCGCCGATCCCGAGGCGGAACAGCAGGAAGCTTTCGTAGCTCTGCGCCGCCGCCACGCCCAGCACCGGAATCGAACCCAGCGCCAGCAGGCCGGTGTAGGTCTTGCGCGGACCGAAGCGGTCGCACAGCGGGCCGACCAGCAGGCGCACCAGGATCGTGATGGCGACGGCGGCGATGTTGATGTCGGCGATCTGGCCGACCGACAGGTGGAACTCGCCCTTGATGACAGGCATGAGCGGCGCGCAGGCGAACCAGGCGAAGAAGCAGATGAAGAACGCGACCCAGCTCATGTGGAATGCGCGCATCTGGGGGGTGTTGAAGGAAAAAAGCTTGATGCTGTTTGCTTTGCCGGCCATGTCAGGTTCCTCGCTTGGATTCCGCTCAAAAACAAAAAGGCGCCCGCTGCGTGGCCGACGAACATGAATCATGTTTTTCGGTGCAGCGGACGCCGTTGTCCTGTGTGCCGGTCCTTCGTTGGACCGGCTTGTATGGGATCGCCGTTGATCCTTTACCGGAATGTTTGCAAGAGGCGTGCCAGATGGTCCTTCACTCTGGCGCCCAGGATGGCGCACCCTGGACGCGCTTCGCTGCGGTGCACAATGCCCCAACATGGGGCGCTTGCGTTAGCGCAAAGCGCACCATCAGGTATTGACAGTTGTCCGTTTGTGAATGGCGAAGGACGCGGCGTAGTGACGCGGATCGCGGCCGTTCCACACCTTGCCGTCCATGAGCACCGCGCTGCGCAGCAGGTTGGAGGGTGCCGGGACGCCGGCCAGCAGCGCGGCTTCGCGGTACAGGCCGACCCGGTTCACGCGGCCGGCGACGGCCTGGTAATCCGGGTCCTCGCGCAGCAGGCCCCAGCGCCGGTGCTGGGTCAGGAACCACATGCCGTCCGACAGGTAGGGGAAATTGGCTTCGCCGCCGGCGTGGAACTGCAGCGGATCGGGGTCGCTCCAGTGGCGCCCCAGGCCATTGTCGTACTCGCCCTGCAGGCGTGCGGCGATGTCGCGCAGGCTGGCGCCGACATAGGCAGGGCTGGACAGGACTTCGGCCGCGGCGAAGCGGTGCTCGTCGGATTCGTCGATCCAGCGCCCCGCTTCCAGCACCGCCGCGATCAGCGAGCGGCAGGCGTGCGGATTGGCGTCGGCAAAGGCGGCGCTGGTGCCGAGCGCCTTGCCCGGATGGTCGGGCCAGACGTCCTGGCTGGTGCACACCGTGAAGCCGCTGCCGTCGCGCACGGCGGCGCCGCTCCACGGCTCGCCGGCGCAAAAGCCGTCCATGTGCCCGGCCGCCAGGTTGGATGCCATCTGCGCCGGCGGCACCGTCACCAGCTGGACGTCGCGCAGCGGGTCGATGCCGCCGGCGGCCAGCCAGTAGGACAGGAACATCGCGTGGTTCCCGGTCGGGAAAGTGTGGGCGAAGGTGAAGCGCCGGTTGCCCTTGCGCACCAGGGTGGCCAGCGCTTCCAGGCTGGTCACGCCCTGCTGCGCCAGTGCCTTCGACAGCGTGATCGCCTGGCCGTTGCGCGACAAATTCATCAGCACCGCCATCGG
>JAKOOD010000158.1 GCA_022701635.1 Burkholderiaceae bacterium
ACCGAATAGCCCAGCACCGCCAGGATCGCCGCCAGCACGGTCAGCGAGAATTCCCACTGGAAGAAGGCGAAGAAGCCGAGGATGATCACCACGTCGTGCAGGTTGGCGATGATCGCCGCCACCGCGAACTTCCACTCGAAGCGCACGGCCAGGTAGATCATCACGCCCACCACCACCATGATCAGCGCGTTCAGGCCGTTCTGGGCCAGCTCGTCGCCGACCTGGGAACCGACCGAATCCACGCGCTGCAGTTTCACGACTTCGGCGCCGGCCGCGTTGACGCAGCTGGTGCGGGTGATGTTCTCACCCTTGTCGGTGGTTTCCTGGATCTGCTTCGGCGTGCCGCTTTCCGATGCGCACAGGGCGTTGAACACGGTCGCCGATGGCGCCACACTGGTGGTGTTCTTGGCCGGCGGCAAGCGCAGCATGATATCGCTGGCGGTGCCGAAGCTGGTCACCACCGGCTCGTAGTGCAGCTGCTCCAGGGTGTGGCGGATCTTGTCCTGATTGGCCGCGTGGTTGTAGCGCAGCTCCATCGTGGTGCCGCCGGTGAACTCCACCGAGTAGTTCAGGTTCTTGGTCAGCAGGAAGAACACCGCCGCGACGAAGGTCAGCGCCGAAATCACGTTGAAAATCAACGCGTGGCGCATGAACGGGATGTCCCGCTTGATCTTGAAAAATTCCATGATTGCTCTCGCTTACCTTATTTCTTCACGGCCGGCTTGGTGCCGGCGCTGGTGCCAGTCCCTGCGGTGGCGGTAGTGCCGGCGTTCCATACGGTACCGATCGCCAGCTTGCCCAGTTTCTTGCCGCGGCGGCCGTACCACAGGTTGACCACGCCGCGCGACAGGAACACTGCCGAGAACATCGAGGTCAGGATACCCAGGCAGTGGACGACCGCGAAGCCGCGCACCGCGCCCGAGCCGAACACCAGCAGTGCCAGGCCGACGATCAGGGTGGTGACGTTCGAGTCCAGGATGGTGGCCCAGGCGTGCTCGAAGCCGGCCGCGATCGCCGCCTGCGGGGTATTACCCGCACGCAGCTCTTCGCGGATACGCTCGTTGATCAGCACGTTGGCGTCGATCGCCATACCCAGTGCCAGCGCGATTGCCGCGATACCCGGCAGGGTCAGGGTTGCCTGCAGCATCGACAGCAGGGCCAGCAGGAACAGCAGGTTGCAGGCCAGCGCGATCACGCTGAAGAAACCGAACAGCTGGTAGTAGATGATCATGAAGATCGCGATCGCCACGAAGCCCCACAGGGTCGAATGCAGGCCCTTGGAGATGTTCTCGGCGCCCAGCTGCGGGCCGACCACGCGTTCCTCGACGAATTCCATCGGTGCCGACAGGGCGCCGGCGCGCAGCAGCAGCGCGGTTTCGGCCGCCTTCTGCGGCGACTCCAGGCCGGTGATGCGGAAGCGCGAACCCAGTTCTTCCTGGATGTTCGGCGCCTGCAGCACGATGTACTTGTTCTTTTCCTTCAGCAGCACGGCCATGCGCTTGCCGACGCGCGGGCGGGTCGCTTCGCGCATCTTGCGGCCGCCGTCGCCGTTCAGGTCGATGCTGATGGCCGGACGCTGGTTTTCGTCGAAGCTGGCGCTGGCGCTGGCGATGTAGTCGCCGGTCAGCACCACGTCCTTGTAGACCACGACCGGTGCGGCCGGGCCGTCCTTGAACAGTTCCGAATTCAGCGGAATGGCGGCGGAGAGTTCGGTACCCGGGGTGATCGAATCGTCGACCATGCGGAATTCCAGGGTCGCGGTGCGGCCGATGATGTCCTTCGCATGGGCCACGTCCTGCACGCCCGGCAATTGCACGATGATACGGTCCTTGCCCTGCTGCTGGATCACCGGCTCGGACACGCCCAGCTCGTTGATACGCTTGGACAGGGTCGAGATGTTCTGCTTGACGCCCTCTTCCACCACGCGCTGCAGCGCTTCCGGCTTCATGGTGACGAGCAGTTTCAGGTCGGTGCCGTCGGCGGCTTCGGTAAACACCAGGTCGCTGTTCTGGTTGGCAAGCACGCTGCGCGCCTTGGCGCGGGTGTCAGCATCGCGGAACTTGATCTCGATGTTGTTGCCGACGCGGTCGATGCCGGCGTGGCGCACGTTCTGGTCGCGCAGCTGGGAACGGGCCGCGGCCTGGATACCCTTGATGCGGGTTTCCTGGACCGCCTTGCCGTCCACCTGCAGCAGGAAGTGCACGCCGCCGCGCAGGTCGAGGCCGAGGTTCATCGCCTTGGCGCCCAGTTTCTGCATCCAGACGGGGGTGTTCTTGACCAGGTTGACGGTCACGGTGTAGTCGGGGTCGGCCTGGTCGCGGTTGAGGTCACGCTCGAGCGCCAGCTTGGCCTTGAACTGGGCGTCGGTGCTGTTGAAGCGGGCCAGCACCGCGCTGGTGTCGCCGGCGCCTTCCAGGCTGACCTGTTCGGCAGGCACGCCGTCACGCTTGAGCGTGTCGGCCACCTGGGTGACGGTGTCGCTGTTGACCCGGACGGTGGCCTTGCCGGTGGTGATCTGCAGTGCCGGCGAGTCGACGAAGTAGTTGGGCGAGGTGTACAACAAGCCCAGCATTACTGCCACCAGGATCAGTATGTATTTCCAGAGGGGATAGCGATTCATGATGTTCCAGCGTTCAAGAATGGGCAGGTGCGCGCGATCGTCGACCGGCGCGGCCGGCTGTTACAGCGACTTCAGGGTGCCCTTCGGCAGCAGCGCGGTGACGGCGCTCTTCTGCACCACCATTTCGGTGCCGGCGGCGACTTCGATGGTCACATAGCCTTCGCTGACCTTGGTCACGCGGCCCAGGACGCCACCGACGGTGATGACTTCGTCGTTCTTGGCCAACGCATCCATCATCGTGCGCAGTTCTTTCTGGCGCTTTTGTTGCGGGCGGATCATCAGGAAATACATGAGCACGAACAGGATGACGAACGGGCCGTACATGCCCAGGGTGCCCATGATGCCCGGATCGGCGGCGGCACCAGCGGTTTGCGCGTAAGCGTTGGAAATGAACACAAAGACTCCGATTCTAAGTATAAAAGGTAAAAATTAAGCGCTGTATTCTAGCACCCGTGGTTCGGCGCGGGCCATTACCATCATGTAGTAATGACATGCCTGATTGCAAGAGATTGCAAAAATTTAAACGCCACGGGCCCGATCCGCATTGAACTGCAAGCGGAATTCATGGAAGCGATCCGCATCAATCGCGTCGCGCATTTCCTGCATCAGGTTCAAGTAATAGTGCAGGTTGTGGATCGTATTCAGGCGCGCCCCCAGGATTTCCTTCGAGCGGTGCAGGTGGTGCAAGTACGCTCGCGAAAAGTTCTTGCAGCAATAGCAAGTGCAGGATTCGTCCAGCGGCGCCTGCTCATCCTTGTAGCGCGCGTTCTTGATCTTGAGGTCGCCGAAGCGGGTGAACAGCCAGCCGTTGCGCGCATTCCGGGTCGGCATCACGCAGTCGAACATGTCGACGCCGTTGGCCACGCCGGCCACCAGGTCTTCCGGCGTGCCGACGCCCATCAGGTAGTGCGGCTTGTTCTCGGGCAGGCGCGGTCCGACGTGTTCGAGGATGCGCATCATGTCTTCCTTCGGCTCGCCGACCGACAGGCCGCCGATCGCCAGGCCCGGGAAGTCGATGTCTTCCAGGCCGGCCAGCGATTCGTCGCGCAGGCGCTCGTACATGCCGCCCTGGACGATGCCGAACAGCGCGTTCGGGTTCGCGCCGGCCTTGAACTCGTTCATCGAGCGCTGGGCCCAGCGCAGCGACATGCGCATCGACTTCGCTGCTTCGTCGGCGGTGGCCGGGCGGCCGTCGATTTCATACGGCGTGCATTCGTCGAACTGCATCACGATGTCGGAATTCAGCGAGCGCTGGATCTGCATCGAGATTTCCGGCGACAGGAACTGGCGCGAACCGTCGATCGGCGAAGCGAACTTGACGCCCTCTTCCGTGATCTTGCGCATCGCACCCAGCGAAAACACCTGGAAGCCGCCGGAGTCGGTCAGGATCGGCTTGTCCCAGCCCATGAAGCCGTGCAGGCCGCCGAATTTGTCCAGCACCTGGGTGCCCGGGCGCAGCCACAGGTGGAAGGTGTTGCCGAGGATGATCTGCGAGCCGACTTCTTTCAGTTCGTTCGGATCCATCGCCTTGACCGAGCCGTAGGTGCCGACCGGCATGAAGATCGGGGTCTCGATGGTGCCGTGGTTCAGTTTCAAACGGCCGCGGCGGGCGTGCGACAGGCCGCTCGTGTCTTTCTTGAGAAGGGTAAATTCCAGCATGTAATTAAATAGTGTTGGTTGCGCGTGCCCGCGTGGTCAACAGCATGGCGTCGCCATAGCTGAAGAAGCGGTATTCGCTGGCGATCGCGTGCGCGTAGGCGCTGCGGATGGCGTCGTAGCCGGCAAAGGCCGAGACCAGCATCATCAGCGTCGACTTGGGCAGGTGGAAATTCGTGATCAGGCGGGTCACCGTCTTGAACAGGTAGCCCGGGGTGATGAACAGGCGGGTGTCGCCGCTGCCGGCCTGCAGGGCACCGCTCTGCGAGGCCGACTCCAGCGCGCGCAGCGAGGTCGTGCCGACCGCGACCACGTCGCGGCCCGCGGCCCGGGCGGCGGCGACCAGCGCCACGGTCTCCTGCGGGATCGTGTACCACTCGCTGTGCATGTTGTGCTCGGCCAGGTTCTCGACCCGCACCGGCTGGAAGGTGCCGGCGCCGACGTGCAGCGTCACGTAGGCGATGGTGACGCCCTTGGCCGCCACGCGGTCCAGCAGCGGCTGGTCGAAGTGCAGGCCGGCGGTCGGCGCGGCGACGGCGCCCGGCTCTTTCGAGTACACGGTCTGGTAGCGCTGCTCGTCGAAATCGTCGGCATCGTGCTCGATGTAGGGCGGCAGCGGCAGGCGGCCGTGGGCCTCGATCAGCTCGAACACGTCGCCATCGACATGCAATGTGAAAAATTCCCCGGCGCGTTCGCCGACGCCGACCTCGAAGGCGTCGGCCAGGCGGATGCGGGTGCCCGGCTTGGGCGACTTGGAAGCCCGTACCTGGGCCAGCACCGTGCGCGGATCGAGCACGCGCTCGACCAGCACTTCGACCTGGCCGCCGGTGTCCTTCTGGCCGAAGAAGCGCGCCTTCAGCACGCGGGTATTGTTCATCACCAGCACGTCGCCGGCCTGCAGCTGGTCGACGATGTCGGAAAAATGGCGGTCCGTGATGCGGTCGCCGTCCAGCTGCAGCAGGCGCGACGCGCTGCGGTCCGGCAGCGGCACCTGGGCGATGCGCTCGGGCGGCAGGTCAAAATCGAAATCGGAAAGGGAATACATTCTGCTCTTCTTTGGAATCATCGCTGCCCCCTTTACAATAGAGGCTCAAGCGTGTACGGCGAACCTTCTATTTTACCCCTGATTTCCGGCCGGAGGGCCGCCGACATGCATCAACAAGCCTTTTATGCCCGCCACCAAAGCCAAAGCCGCACCGACACCGGCAGCGAAAAACATCGAAGCCAAGCTCGCCAAGCTCGGCCTGCACACCGACATGGACCTGGTCCTGCACCTGCCGATGCGCTACGAAGACGAGACCGAGATCGTCCCGATCCGCGAAGCCTGCCTGCGCGGCGGCCACATGTCGCAGGTCGAAGGGGTGGTGATCAAGAATGAAATCAGCTACAAGCCGAGAAAGCAGCTGCTGGTATCGATCGCCGACGAGACGTCGGACATCCAGCTGCGCTTCATGAATTTCTACGGCAGCCAGGTCAAGCAGCTGGCCGAAGGCACGCGGGTGCGCGCGCGCGCCGAAGTGCGCCACGGCTTCTTCGGTGCCGAGATGGTGCATCCGGTGTACAAGATCGTCAACGAGGGCGCGCCGCTGCCGACCTCGCTGACGCCGGTGTACCCGGCCGGCGAAGGCCTGTCGCAGACCATCCTGCGGCGCGCGATCAACGATGCGATGAAGCGGGTCGAATGGCAGGACACGGTGCCGCCGTCGGTGCGCACGCGCCTCAACCTGGCCGAATTCCAGCCGGCGGTGCGCCTGCTGCACTACCCGCCGGCCGATGTCGACACCCATGCCCTGATCGAGCGCAGCCACCCGGCCTGGACCCGCGTGAAATTCGACGAGCTGCTGGCCCAGCAGCTGTCGCTGAAGCGCGCGCAGCAGGCCCGGCGCGAAAAAGGTGCGCCGCACTTGCGCACGGTGGGCGCACTCTCGACCGCTTTCCTGGAAACGCTGCCGTTCAAGCTGACGGATGCCCAGGCGCGCGTGGTCAAGGAAATCAGCGCCGACCTGCGCGAGGGTTACCCGATGCAGCGCCTGCTGCAGGGCGACGTCGGCAGCGGCAAGACCGTGGTCGCCGCGCTGGCGGCGGCCCAGGCCATCGACAGCGGCTACCAGGCCGCGCTGATGGCCCCGACCGAGATCCTGGCCGAACAGCACTTCCGCAAGATCGCCGCCTGGATGGAACCGCTGGGCGTCAAAGTCGCCTGGCTGACCGGCAGCCTCAAGAAGAAGGAAAAGCAGGCGGCCAACGAGATGGCCGAAACCGGCGCCGCCAACCTGGTGATCGGCACCCACGCATTGATCCAGGACTCGGTGCAGTTCGCCAAACTTGGGCTGGTGCTGGTCGACGAGCAGCACCGCTTCGGCGTCGGCCAGCGCCTGACCTTGCGCAATAAAGGCAGCGACGGCCTGGTGCCGCACCAGTTGATGATGTCGGCCACGCCGATCCCGCGCACGCTGGCGATGACCTATTACGCCGACCTCGAAGTGTCGGTCATCGACGAACTGCCGCCGGGCCGCACGCCGATCGTCACGCGCGCGATCGACCAGAACCGGCGCGACGAAGTCATCGAACGCGTGCACGTGGCCGCGCTCGAGGGCCGCCAGGCGTACTGGGTCTGTCCGTTGATCGAGGAATCGGAAGCGCTGCAGCTGCAGACCGCCACCGACACCTTCGAGACCCTGGCCGCTTCCCTGCCCGACCTCGTGGTCGGCCTGGTGCACGGTCGCATGAAGCCGGCCGAGAAGCAGGTGATCATGGATGCCTTCTCCGCCGGCCACGTGCACGTGCTGGTGGCGACCACCGTGATCGAGGTCGGCGTCGACGTGCCCAACGCGTCATTGATGGTGATCGAGCACGCCGAGCGCTTCGGCCTGTCGCAGTTGCACCAGTTGCGCGGCCGTGTCGGGCGCGGCTCGGCGGCCAGCGTCTGCCTGCTGCTGTATCAGAGCCCGCTCGGCCACGTGGCCAAGCAGCGCCTGATGACGATGCGCGAGACCACCGACGGTTTCGAGATCGCACGGCGCGACCTGGAAATCCGCGGCCCCGGCGAATTCCTGGGCGCGCGCCAGTCGGGCGAGGCGATGCTGCGCTTTGCCAACCTGGAAACCGACCAGTGGATCGTGGATCAGGCGCGCGACGTGGCGCAGTGGCTGCTGGATGCGGGGACGCCGGAGGCGGAGGCGATCGTGGATGCGCACCTGCAAAGGTGGCTTGGGGGGCGCGAGGAGTTTCTGAAGGTTTGAGGTTCGCCGGCCTGAAAAATGCGTAGGGTGGGCACCACGTGCCCACGCGGATGTATGCGTGGTGCCGGCTTCCGCGTGGGCACGGCGTGCCCACCCTACGTTATGCATGCGCTATCGTGTGGCGCGGCTTACCTGGCAGCCGCCGCAGCCGCCACGGTGGCGTCTTAGTGCGCCGCCTTGTGCTCAGCCTTCGCCGCCTTGTGTTCGGCCTTGGCTTCCTTCACCTCCGCCTTCGCTTCAGCCTTGGTCGCTTTCGCATCGGCCTTGGCTTCCTTCACCTCGGTCTTGGCGGTCTGCTTGGCTTCCTTCACGTCTGCCTTGGCCGCAGCCTTGGTGTCTTTCACTTCAGCCTTCGCTGCCTGCTTTTCCTGCTTGGCTTCGGCCTTGGCGGCCGCCGGAGTGGTGGCGGCCGGTGCCGGGGTCTGGGCGAATGCTGCGCTTGCGAACAGGCCGGCGATCAGGGTAGCGATGGTCTTTTTCATGATGAATGGTCCTTAGTTTCGTTTTCGGTTGCAGCGCACGTTCATCGTGTCGCCTGTCCATAAAACGAGGCACCCCATCGCCTTGTTGACGGCCTTTACAAACGCTTACCGTGCTGACAGATGCTTACAACTCGGCAATATGCGCCTCACTCGACCTTGGTCAGCTCCACGCCATCCACCGTCATCTTCCACTTGCCGCCTTCGCGGTGCGGCGGCTTGCTGACCACGAAGGTGGAGCGCACCAGGCTGAAGCCGACGTCGAAGTTGTCGCCGTTGAAGCCTTGCAGGTCGACGTTCAGGTTGAGGTTCTTGCCCGGCTGCTTGCGCGCGTAGTCGACGTGGCCGTCGGGTTTGAGGTGGATGCGCATGTCCTGGCCGCGCCAGTCGCCGACGTAGGCCGCCTTGTCGGCGGGGACCGGCACCGGGTCGGCGAAGCTGGGGGCAGCGACAAGGGAGCCGGCCAGCAGGCAGGCGGTGAACAGGACGGCGCGGCGGTTCATGGTTTTTCCATGATGAGTCACGGTGACCGTCAAAGTATCGTGCCGGCCACGCGCGCCGTCAAAGCAAACCGCGTATGCATGCGTGGTCAAATGGCGACAGCGCCTGCCGGCGGCACGCACTACCGGCGTGCCGCAAGCCCCCTACCCGACCACGCCGGGCGCCGCCGCAGCCGCCGTGGCGGCCGTCGTGGCATGCTCGTCGACCGGCATCTTGTCCTGGTGCTTGGGCTTGGCCGGTGCGGCTTTCCGGGCCTTCCTGGGCGCCGCTTTCTTGTCGCCCTTGGCATCGGCCTTGGCGGCATCCTTCTCGTGCGCAGCCTGCGCCTTGGCGACTTCGGGCGGCACGGCCGATTGCGGCGCCGCCGTCGCCGGGGCGGCCGCGGGCGGCATGGCCTGGGCAAAGGCGCCGCCGGCGCACAGGCCGGCGAGCATGGTCACGATGGTCACGATGTGTGGTTTCATGATGCGACTCCTCCTGTCGTTGGGATGCCATGCAGCTTCATCGTATCACTGGCGCCGGCAGGACGACCGCGGGCCCCAATAAAAAAAGCCCGCGCGGCGAACCGGCGCGGGCTTCTCGTGAAGCGTCAGGTATTACTTGCTGGCCGGGGCAGCGCTGCCAGCCTCGACCGCGCCGTTGCTGACCGAACCGGCCGTCGTGCCTTGCGCGTCGGCCGGCATTTTCGCCTTGGACTTGGTGGCGGCGTGCTTCTTGGCAGTGTGCTTGGTGGTCGCCTTGTGGGCGACCGGGCTGTCCTTGGCATCCGAACCGCCGTCCTGCTTGTCCTGGCCGGCGGCCGGCATGGCGGTCGGCGTCGCCGACGGGGTGGTCGGGGCGGTGGTGGTCTGGGCAAAGGCGGCCGTGGCGAACAGACCGGCGATCAGGGTAGCGGCGATTTTTTTCATGATGGGGCGTCCTTGGTGAAATTCGGGTTGGTGCACGTCAGCGTGTCACATGGCCCTACAACGCGGCCATGGCCGCCCCTGTTGACCGCACTTACAAACGCTTACGGCGCTGACACATGCTTACATCTGTCCCGCGCTATGCCGCCTTCGGCTCGTAGCCGTACCAGGCGTCGAACAGGTGGCTGGCCTTGGCATCCTTGACTTCCGGGCGCGCGCGCAGCCACGTCACAACGGCTTCGATGTCCGCTTCGCCGGCCGAGCCGCGATCGGCCCGGGCCACGATGCCACCGGTTTCCAGCAGCGGCATGCGGCCGCCGAAGCCGCCGGCCAGCAGTCCGTGGCCATCGAGGAAACTGGAAAACGCACCGAGGAAATCGTCGTAGGGTTCGCCGTCCATCGGGCTGGCGAACACCAGGTCGACTTCGAAGCTCAGTTCCTGGAATTCGGCGACGCGCTGCTTCTTGCGCTGGCGCGGACTCAGGCGCCGCACGCGGCAGTTGGCGCAGGGGTTCTTTTTCATGGTCTTCCTTTATTGGTTGGACAGCGCGTCGGCTGCCGCATCTGCAACATACCTCAGCCCGATCTGGCGGCGGATCTCGTCCATCACGCCCATCAGGGCCAGGGTGTCGTCGTGGGTCATGCCCGGGCTTTCGATCAGGCCGGCCTGCCAGCAGCGCTGGGCCTCGATCGCTTCGTGCACGTAGCCGTTGCCCAGGTAGGGCGTGGCCACGGTGCGGGCGACGCCGTCCAGGCGCGTCACGGTCACGGTCTGGGCGTGGTGGAACTTGGTGTTCATGCGTACGCGGCCCAGGTCCCCGGCGATCGTCAGTTCGCTCGGCAGGTGCGCGCGCAGCGAGCAGCTGCAGCTGGACAGGCCGCCGCCGCGGTGCTTCAGCACGAAGCTGGTCTGCTCGTCGACGCCGGTGGCGCCGATGTCGGCCTGGGCCAGCACCGATTCGACCGGTCCCAGCAGTGCTACCGCGATCGACAGCGGGTAGATGCCGATGTCGAGCAGCGCGCCGCCGCCCAGTGCCGGGTTGAACAGGCGGTGCTCGGGACCGGCTTGCGCGGCGAAGCCGAGGTCGGCGATCACCTGCACCGCCTTGCCGATCTCGCCGGATTCCACGATGCGGCGCACCTCGGCCAGGCCCGGTAGGTAGCGCGACCACATCGCTTCCATCAGGAACAGGTTTTTGGCACGCGCCAGCGCCACCAGCTGCTCCGCCTCGGCGCGGTTGACGGTGAACGCCTTTTCGCACAGCACGCCCTTGCCCGCTTCCAGCGCCATGCGCACGTTCTCGAAGTGCATCGGGTGCGGCGTGCCGACGTAGATCAGGTCGATGTCGGCCGCCTGCGCCAGCTCGTCATAGGAGCCGTACGCCGTGCCGCCAAATTCCTGTGTAAAAGCCTGCGCGCTGTCCTGCGTGCGCGAGCCGACGCCGGCCAGCACCGCATCCGGCGTATCCTTCAACGCATTGGCAAAGGCCTTGGCGATCCGGCCGGTGCCGAGAATGCCCCATCGTACGCTTGCGGTCATCTGTTCTCCTTTTTGGGTCTGAATACGGTCTCGTCGAGATAAAACGCTGCATCCTGTTCCGGCCACCAGCCGGGCACGCCCAGCACCTGCAGCGGCGTGAAGGCGGCGGTGCTCAAGCCCTCGGCCGCGAGGCTGGCGGCCAGGGTCTGGTCGATCCAGTCGCGCCGTTCCTGCCATCCCAGGGCGAACCAGGCGTCGCCCGCGAACAGCACGCGCGTGTGGGCGGTGATCGCCTTGCGCGGTGCGACCAGCTTTTCCATCAGCGCGTGGCCGAACAGCCAGACCTGGGCATCCTCGAGGAAGCGCGCGCGCCGGGCGTGCAGGACCTCGTGCCAGCGGTGCGCGCGCAAGCCTTCGGCCAGCGCCCGGCCGCCGTCGCTGTCGCGCACCACCAGCAGCGCCGCGTTCTCGTCGAACAGGGTGGCGGCATCGCGCGCCGGGCCGCGCGACTTGCCCACGCCGGCGGCCGCGATCTGCGCCGCCTGCAGCGCATTCAGTTCGCGCTTGATGCGCGGGAAGGTCTGCCACACCAGGCCATTGAAGAAATCGTGCAGGTTGTCGCGCGTCGGCACGCCGCCGGTGGTGCCGATGAAGGCTTCGTAGGCGGTGCCGGACGGCAGCTCGTCCTGCGGCACGAAGCGGATCGGCAACCCGCGGTGGTTGTGCAGCCCGAGGCGCGCGGCGTTGGCGTTGAACGCGTCGATGAAGCCCGCGCCGGCAACGATGTCACCGCGCAGGCTGTCCCAGGCGGGACGCACCGCGTCATACCACGGGCGTTCCCAGTCGATCTCCGCGCTGTGCGGGGCCATGCGCCGGCTTACACCATCTTCCAGCCGATCTGCTCGCCGGCGTTCAGCGGCACCAGCTCGTGCTCGCCCATCGGCACGGTGGCCGGCAGGGTCCAGCTTTCGCGCTTGAGGGTAATGGTGCCGTGGTTGACCGGCAGGTCGTAGAAATTCGGGCCGTTCAGGCTGGCAAAGGCTTCCAGCTTGTCCAGCGCGCCGGCTTCGTCGAAGGCGGTGGCGTACAGCTCCATCGCGTGCAGCGCGGTGTAGCAGCCGGCGCAGCCGCAGCTGGCTTCCTTGGCGTGCAGCGCGTGCGGGGCCGAGTCGGTGCCGAGGAAGAAGCGCTCGTCGCCGCTGGTCGCCGCCGTTACCAGTGCCAGGCGGTGTTCTTCGCGCTTGAGCACCGGCAGGCAGTAGTAATGCGGGCGGATGCCGCCGCGGAAGATCTCGTTGCGGTTGTACAGCAGGTGGTGCGCGGTGATGGTGGCGGCGATCGGCCCTTCGGCTTCGGCCACGTACTGGGCGGCGTCGCGCGTGGTGATGTGCTCGAACACGATCTTGAGTTCCGGGAAATCGCGGCGCAGCGGACGCATCACGCGTTCGATGAACACGGCTTCGCGGTCGAACAGGTCGATCTCGTTGTCGGTGACTTCGCCGTGCACCAGCAGCGGCATGTCGAGTTCCTGCATCACTTCCAGCGTCTTGTAGCACTTGCGCAGGTCGGTCACGCCAGCCGCCGAATTGGTGGTGGCGCCGGCCGGATACAGTTTGACGGCGTGGATGAAGCCGGTGTCGACCGCGCGACGGATTTCGTCCGGATCGGTGTTGTCGGTCAGGTACAGCGTCATCAGCGGCTCGAAGCGCATGCCCTGCGGCAGGGCGGCCAGGATGCGCTGGCGGTAGTCGGCGGCGGCGGCGGCGGTGGTGACCGGCGGTTTCAGGTTCGGCATCACGATCGCGCGCGCGAACTGGCGGGCGGTGTGCGGCAGGACGTCGGCCAGCGTGGCGCCGTCGCGCAGGTGCAGGTGCCAGTCGTCGGGGCGGGTGATCGTGAGGGTGTCGGGGGATTCGATGATGGACATGGCGGCTCTCGGATTGCGGACGGCGATATTCTACCCCGTGGACATCGCCTGGAGCACACCTCATGGCACACTCGTGATCTAATGCCGGCTCGCCACCGAGACAGGATTTTTCATGCCGACACGCAGCATTACCGAATTGACCACCCTCGCCACCGACGCCCTGGTGCGCGCCGGCGCCCGGCGCGCCATGGCTGAATCCACCGCGCGCGCGCTGGTCGCGGCCGAAGCCCAGCATCTGAGCTCGCATGGCCTGTCGCGCGTACCGCAATACTGCGCGCACCTGGCCAGCGGCCGGGTCGACGGCCAGGCCGTGCCACGCGTGCAGCAGACCCGCCCCGCCGCCCTGCTGGTGGATGCCGCCGACGGCTTTGCCTTCCCGGCCTGCGAACTGGCGGTGCAGGAAGCGATCCGCTCGGCGCGCGCATGCGGCGCCGCCTTTGCCGGCGTCACCAACAGCCACCACTCCGGCGCCGCCGCCCTGCAGCTGGCACCGGTGGCCGCCGCCGGCATGGTCGGCCTGGCATTTTCGAATTCGCCCGGCGCGATGCCGGCCTGGGGCGGCAAGCGGCCGCTGTTCGGCACCAACCCGATCGCCGCCGTGTTCCCGCGCCGCGCTCAGGGTATCGATCAGTCTCCGCTGGTGATCGATTTGTCGCTGTCCAAGGTCGCGCGCGGCAAGCTGATGGTGGCCAAGCAGGAGGGCCGCAGCATTCCCGAAGGCTGGGCGCTGGACAAGGACGGCAACCCGACCACCGATCCGGCCGAAGGCATGGAAGGCATGATGCTGCCGGCCGGCGGCGTCAAGGGTGCCATGCTGGCGCTGGTGGTCGAGCTGCTGTGCTGCGCGCTGACCGGGGCGGCGTTCGGCTTCGAGGCCGATTCCTTCTTCCCGGCCGAAGGCAACCGGCCGCGCATCGGCCAGGCCTTCCTGGTGATCGACCCGGCGGCGCTGGCCGGCGGCGACGTGTTCCACGCCCGGATCGAGACGCTGGTGGAGGCGATGCTGGTGGACGAGGACGTGCGCCTGCCCGGGTCGCGGCGCGAGGCGCTGGCGGATCGCGCTGTGCTGGAGGGCATCGCCGTGCCGGACGCGCTGCTGGCGCAGCTCGAGGCGCTGGCGTAGGGTGGGCACCCCGTGCCCACGCGCGACGCATGCATGATGCATG
>JAKOOD010000174.1 GCA_022701635.1 Burkholderiaceae bacterium
GCCCGCCACGACGCGATCGCCGCCTATGCGCTGGCGCGCCTGAAGCTGGCCAGCGCCGGCGCGCCCTGTCCGCTGCGGGTGACCGAACAGCTGCTGGATAATCACAGCGACGGCGCCTACGCCGTGCTGCGCCTGCACGCCGACTGCGGCGCCGCAGTCTCCGCCCTCGAGGTCGACTACCGCCTGCTGTTCGACATCGATCCCCAGCACAAGGGCTTGCTGCAGCTGCGCCATGCCGGCCAGGTGTCGACCGCGATCTTCGCGCCCGACAGTGCGCGCCAGTCGCTGCAGGTGGCCGATGCCTCCGGCTGGCGCCAGTTCGGCGACTACGTGCGCCATGGCGTCTGGCATATCTGGATCGGCTTCGACCACATCCTGTTCCTGCTGTCGCTGCTGCTGCCGGCGGTGCTGGTCTACCGTGACCAGCGCTGGGAAGGCCGTACCACCTTCCGCGCCGCCGCCATCGACGTGCTGAAGATCGTCACCGCCTTCACGCTGGCGCATTCGATCACGCTGACCCTGGCCACGCTGGGGGTGGTGTCGCTGCCGTCGCGGCTGGTGGAATCGGCGATCGCGGCATCGGTGGTGCTGGCCGCACTCAACAACGTGTGGCCGCTGTTCCATGGCCGGCGCGCGCTGGTCGCCTTTGCCTTCGGGCTGATCCACGGTTTCGGTTTCGCCAGCGTGCTGCTCGACCTCGGCCTGCCGAAGGCGGCGCTGCTGCTGTCGCTGGTCGGCTTCAACGTCGGCGTCGAACTTGGACAACTGGCGATCGTGCTGCTGTTCCTGCCGCTGGCTTATCTGGCGCGCAATACGGTGCTGTACCGCCGCGGCGTGCTCGGGCTCGGCTCCTGCCTGATCGTGCTGGTGGCGCTGGCCTGGCTGGTGGAACGGGGCATGGATGTGAAACTGCTGGCTTGACGAACACCCTAGTGCGGTCTCGAAGCCGGCTTCGCGCCGGCTTTTTCATTGCAGCGTCCGATTTGATTGCAAGTTGTAGCTAACCGACAGTGCAAACGTAATTGGTTGCCACATGGAACCTTCTAAGATAGTCTTTCTTATTTGCAAGCTTATTTGCAAATTTGCCTGCTTGCGCCAGCGCCGCCCCAGCCACGCCGGCACGTCTTGTCCCACTTTAACGTATCCGCAATCGCCGCATCGCGCGCGGCAGGCTTGCGTTCATTTCCATTCCACTGTCGATATGAATCTTCTTAATTTAAACATCGCCAACCGCCTGCGGCTTGGTTTTGGCACGCTGGTCGCCATCATCATTGTCCTGGCCGGTATCTCCCTGAATTATCTGGATAACCTGAACCAGGTATCGTCCGACATGGCCGATGGCGTCTGGCCGCGCGCACGCCAGGCCAGCCTGGCACTCGACAGCGCCCGCCGCAGCATGGCGCGGCTGGGTCAACTGACCGCGAATACCGACCCGGCGGCGCAGCCCGAGATCGAAACGCGCCTGGCCGCCGCCCTCGATGACGCCAACCAGGCGTTGACCAAGCTCGAACCGCTGCTGGTCACCCCGACCGGCAAGGCGCTGCTGGCCGAAGCGAAGCCGCAGCGCGACACCTACCTGGGACTGGTCGTGCAGGTGCGCGCACTGGTCGGCGCGGGCAAGCAGCAGGAAGCCAGCGCGCTGGCCTACGGCAAGGCCTACGATGCCGTGCAGGCGCTGTGCAAGACCCTGCGCAAGCAGGTCGATTTCCAGGAGGGCCGCTTCGACAGCATGAATGACGGCGCCAACGTCACGTATGCACTGGCACAGCGCATGGTGGTCGCGTCCGCGGTTGCCGCCGTGCTGCTGGCGCTCGGTGCGGCGATCCTCATCACGCGTTCGGTCGTGCGTCCGCTGCACCGTGCGGTCGAGGTGGCGCGTACCGTGGCCGCCGGCGACCTGACCAGCCGCATCGACGTCAGGGGCAAGGATGAAGCGGCCCAGATGATGCAGGCGCTCAAGGAGATGAACGCGTCGCTGCGGAAGGTCGTGGCCGAGGTGCGCGGCGGCAGCGGCGAGATCGCCACCGCCGCGCGTGAAATCGCGACCGGCAACCTGGAGCTGTCCTCGCGTACCGAGCAGCAGGCCGGTTCGCTGGAAGAAACCGCGTCGTCGATGGAAGAGATGACCTCGACGGTGCGCCAGAACGCCGAGAACGCGCAGCAGGCCAACCAGCTGGCGGCCAGCGCCTCGGACGTGGCGCGCCAGGGCGGCGCGGTGGTGGCGCAGGTGGTGAAGACCATGGGCGATATCGACACGGCCTCGCGCAAGATCGTCGAGATCATCGCGGTCATCGACGGCATCGCCTTCCAGACCAACATCCTGGCCCTGAACGCGGCCGTCGAGGCGGCGCGCGCCGGCGAGCAGGGACGCGGCTTCGCGGTCGTCGCCAGCGAGGTGCGCAGCCTGGCGCAGCGCTCGGCATCCGCGGCCAAGGAAATCAAGGGCCTGATCGACGATTCCGTCGGCAAGGTCAGCCTGGGGTCGCAGCTGGTCGGCCAGGCCGGCAGCACCATGGGCGAGGTGGTGGCCAGCGTGCAGCGCGTGAGCGACATCATGGGCGAGATCAGCAGCGCCAGCCGCGAGCAGGAAGGCGGCATCACGCAGATCAACCAGGCGCTGACCGAGATGGATGCGGTGACCCAGCAGAACGCGGCGCTGGTGGAAGAGGCGGCCGGGGCCGCGGGCAGCCTGCAGGAGCAGGCGGACCGGCTGCAGCAGATGGTGGCGGTGTTCAAGGTGGATGCGGCCGACGGCGCGGCGCCGGCAGTGCAGCCGCGGCGCGCCGCGCAGCCGGCGCCGGCGCCGAAGCTGGCTTCGCCGGTGAAGCAGCTAGCGACGCCGATAGCCAGGCCGGTCGGCAGGCCGGCGCTGGCGGAAGAATGGGAAACCTTCTGATATATACAACGTGAAGTAAGCCGTCCCAAGCCGGGGACGGCTTACTTCACCGCTTCATGCCCCTTCACCGCCGGTGTCGGCTGCCGGCGCAATTTGCCGGCCATGCGGCCGAACCAATGCTCGATGTCGTCGACATAGGTGAACACCGCCGGCACCACCAGCAGGCTCAACAAGGTCGAGGTGATCAGGCCGCCGATCACCGCGATCGCCATCGG
>JAKOOD010000589.1 GCA_022701635.1 Burkholderiaceae bacterium
CTGGGCGCCGAAACCGCCCATTGCGACGAACTGGTGGTCGACAGCCATGGCGCCACCGCGGTGCCGGGCCTGTATGCGATCGGCGACGTGACGGTCGGCCTGAACCAGATCGCGGTGGCGACCGGCCAGGCCGCGCGCGCCGCCACCCACATCCACAACCGCCTGCCGCCGGCCCTGCGCGCGGCCGTGGCCGCCAGCCCGCTGGCGCTGCACCGGGCGGCATGATGGCGAAGACCGCCATACCCCGCCAAGCGCCAGGCATCGACCTGTCCGACTACAACCTCGGCGAGCTGAAGGGTTTGCTGTTCGAGGTCGGCCTGGCGATCCTAGAGCGCCAGCGGCGCGACGTGGCCGAGGCGCGCGAACGCATCATGACGATTGCGCGCGGCACCGGCCTGCCGGCCGAGAAGCTGCTGGACGGTGCCGCCGTCCTGCCGCGCTACCGCAACCCCGACGACGCCAGCCAGACCTGGAGCGGCCGCGGGCGCCAGCCGAAATGGGTGGCGGATGCGCTGGCGGACGGCGGGACGCTGGACCAGTTGAAGTTCTAGTCCCCCCTCGGCGCACGCCCCCCCACCCCTCGACTATGGGGCGCCGCCCGGCGCCCCATACTGGCATCATCCAGCTTTGGCAATCGGAGGAGTCGGAGTGTGTGGGAACGGATCTGGGCAACCACGGTAGAGGAATTTTCGGACCTCGGCAACGCCGAGGACATCACGCGGATCGTACTGCGCCTGCTGGTGGCGATGACGCTGGGCGGCCTGCTCGGCTATGAGCGCGAATCGATCGGCTCCCCGGCCGGCCTGCGCACCCACATGCTGGTCTCGCTCGGCTGCGCGCTGTTCGTCCTGATCCCGGTCCAGGCCGGGATGCAGATCGAAGACCTGTCGCGCGTGCTGCAGGGCGTCACGGCCGGCATCGGCTTCCTCGGCGCCGGCGCCATCCTCAAGCAGCATAACAGCAAGGACATCCACGGCCTGACCACGGCGGCCAGCGTCTGGACCACGGCGGCGATCGGCGTCGCCGCCGGCATGGGGCGCGAGTCGTCGGCGATCGTCAGTGCCGTGTTTGCCTTTGTCATCCTGTCGATTTTGCGGCGCGTGGCGAAGCAGCGGGATACCTGACACGCGCCGCCGGCACCTTCAAGCCTCCACGAACCGCGGTCCGGTGAAATGCCGGACCACGCTGCCGCCCGCCCGCACCGCATGACGCACCCGGCGCTCGGCCTTGCCGCGTTCCCGTCCGGCATCCGCCTGCGCCTGCAGCCTGGCGTTTAGCAGGGCCAGTGCCGCCCCCTTGTTCGCGCTCTGGATGCGCGACCCGCCGACCTTCACCGACAGCCCGGTCGCCACGTGCGTCGCGCGCACCGCCGTCTCGGTCTTGTTGACGTGCTGCCCGCCGGGCCCGGACGCGCGCATGGTCTCGATCACGACCTCGTTGCCGAACGCCGCGGACGGCGGCTCGAACATGGCCACGTCGAGGTACCAGTTCTTCCTGGCGTGCGCGGGACGATAGGGGCTGGGACAGCTCCACAGCACGGTCCGGCATGGTGCCGGGCGAAGCGGCGGCAAGCGCCCTCCTGGCCTTCGAGCGCCACCAGCACGGACCGCAGCGTGCCGTGGCGCTCGCCCTGCACTTCATCGACGAGAGACAGTGCCAGCCCGGCCGTGCGTGCCGCGGCCTCGATGTGCGCCAGCATCTTGACCACGCCCAGGCAGCACTCCGCCGGCCCGGTGTTGGCCGATATCTGCAACAGGATCGCCATCAGCAGCACTCCCCGCGGGTCTTGTAGGTGAGTACCGGACGGAACTCGGCCACCACCTTGACCAGGCCGGCACCGGCCAGGCTGGCCATGACGGTGTCGATCGGCTTGTAGGCCGCCCCCGCTTCCTCGAACACCAGGTCCTTGTCGTTGCAGATGATGCGGCTGCCGAGCGCGCCCTTGCCGAGGTCCTTCAACAGACCGGATTTCCCGAGCCGCCCCTTGCAGTCGGCACGCCCCCATTTGCGTCCCGCGCCATGCGCCAGCGAGCCGAGACTGGCTGCCGCGGCTTCGGCGATCGGCGCCACCAGGTAGCTCAGGTGGTCGCGCGAGCCGGGAATCAGCACCAGGTCGCCGGCCATCGGCGTGGCGCCTTTGCGGTGGACCCAGCCGTCCTGTGCCTCGAGGCGTTCCCGGGTGACGGTGTTGTGGTTGATGTCGACCTGCAGCACCGCCTCCATCCCCAGCCGGACGCAGATGCGCGCCGCGATGAGCCAACGGTTAGTCTCGGCGAACGCGACCGCCGCCGCATGGCGCGCCAGGTAGGCACGGGCCGCATCGCTGTCCTGATCGAGGCCTGCATGGCCGAAGGCGTCGACATGGTCGCGCAGGATGCTTTCGCCCAGGCCGCGCGAGCCACTGTGTACGACCAGCTTGAGCCGTTTGGCGTCGGCCAGCGCCTCCGGCACCCCGGCACCATCCACCAGCCGCTCGAGGCGCTGGATTTCGGCGAAGTGATTGCCGCGGCCGATCGTACCGGCGCCGCGCAGGTGCTTTGCATCCAGCCCGGCACTCGACAGCGTCGCCGCGAGCTTCTGCAGGCGCTGCTCCGCTTCCGGCAAGGCGGCCGCGATGCGGTCGCGTTCACCTTCCTCGATCGGCCCGTCGAGATTGCCGATCAGGCGGTCGAGCTTGTCCAGTTTGTGCTTGGCCACCGGCAGGTCGGTGCTCCACACGGACACGCCGCAACCGATATCGCTGCCGACCAGCGCGGGATACAAGCGCCCGACGCTGAAGAAGGCGGCCCCGACCGGGTAACCGCGGCCGGGATGCAGATCCGGCATCCCGACAGCACGGACCATGCCCGGCAGTTGCGATGTCTTGATCAGTTGTTGAATTGCCGCGCCTTCGAGCCACAGGCGTGGCGAGGCGACGACGGTTGCGCGATCGGCAACCGATGAGATGAAATTTCCCATTTCTTTCCCGTATTCATAATGAAGAATTCCGGGAGCGAGACGAGCTTAGGTTTGTACGTGTTGACCTATGCGACGGCACCGACCCGGAAAGTAGAGGCGTTGTGGGCTAGGACGTTTTGCATGATTGCCTCCTTCGGGTTCGGTTGAGTGGGGTGTCGATGATATCGATGTTGCATGTTTATGACAAGAGCGGGTCGCCTGCATACAACGGCGGGCGGCATCAGCCTGCCGCCACCAGCGCCATCCGCTTGCGCACCTGCTCGACAGCCGCCGCATCCCCCGCCGCCTGGGCCCGCTTCTCCTGCACCCCTAGCCAGGCCAGCAGCGGCCGCCGCCAGCCCTGCTCCGACGCCGTCTCCACCGCCGCGCCGATATCGCCCGGCGTGAGCCGCCCTGCGCGCAGCAGCGCGCCGGCCGCCACCAGGCGCGCCAGCGGATCGGCCACGCCGGCCAGCGTACCGCTCGCCACCACGGGTCGGTGCTGCGCCGGCAGCAGTCCGGCATCCAGTCCCTGCCAGCGGCCCTCGAGGTAGGCCGCATAGGCGCGCTGCGCCGGCGTCGCTTCCCCGGCGATCGCGCCGAAGCCGGGACAATCGGTCTCCAGTGCCGCCACCTGCACCGCGCAGCGCACCAGTTCGGCCTGGGCGACGCGGTCGAAACGGCCGGTGCTGGCGGTCTCGCGCCGCGCCCGCGCGAACTCGGCGTCGGCGGCGAGCGTGTCGCCCTTCAGCCAGGCGTCGGTGTAGCCATCCAGCGCATCGCGCGCATTCGGCTGCCAGCTCGGCGGCTGCGGCTTGCTCGCGCACCCGGCCAGGGCCAGCGCCAGCGCACACATCACATAAAGGGGCTTCATGGCAGCTTGATCTCCGATTCGCTCTTGAATGGCCATTTGCGGTTGATCTGCTCGACCAGCCGGTTGACCTTGCGCAGGCTGGCGTCGACTTCGCCGCGCAGCCGGCCCAGGTCCTGGGTCGCGACGCGCGCGTTGGCGCCGACCGCCTGGGCTTCGACCAGCACGGCGTCGACTTTCTGCAGCGTCGTGCGGGCGTCGGCCAGCATGCCGTTCAGTTCGCGTACCGCGGCCTGGGTGTCGTCCATCACGCCGTTCTTGCCGAACACGCGCTGGTCGGTCTTGGCCAGCAGGGTGTCGACCCGCTGCAGCGTCTGCAGCAGCTTCTGCGCCTCGGCGTCGCCGCCCAGCGCCGTGCCGAGCACGCCGTACTTGCCGGTCAGTCGGCCGCTCAGGGTCTCGACGTTGGCCAGCGTGTTGTCGATCGAGGAGCCGGATTGGGTCAGGGTGCCCAGGTTTTCCAGCAGCGTGCGCGCGTTGGCCAGCAGGCGCGGGATCTCGGCGCTGGCGTCGCCGCGCAGCACCGGACGCTGGGCATTGTCCGGCAGCGGCGGGTCGGTCAGGATGCCGCTGAAGGCGCGCAGCCGGGTCTCGCCGACCACGCTGCTCTCGAGCGTGAACACGCTGGTGGTGCGCAGCCACTTGGCGTCGTCGCGCGGGATGTCGACCCGGATGTTGACCTTGCCGTCCGTCCCCAGGCTGACCTGGCGCACGCGCCCGATCGGAAAGCCGGCGAAGCTCATGTCCATGCCGGGGATCACGCCTTCGGAGTTGTCGGCCACCAGGGTCAGCGTCTGGGTTTGCTCGAATACGCCGCGCGCGTACATCACGTACAGCACGAAGGCGGCGATCAGGGCGCCGATGGCGACCAGCAGGATCAGGGCCTTGGCTTCGACGTGCTTCGGCTCGTCGGGGGCGGCAGGGGCGGCGGGCGTGGTGACGGGATCGGCCATCGGCGTCCTTTTTAATTAGATGTATTTGAGGACCAGCGAGCCGGCCTCGATCAGCAGCAGCACGAACAGCAGGCGCAGCGCGCCCGGCTGCACGCTGGAGCGGTGGCGGCGCGCGTGGCGCAGCAGTTCGAGCAGCGCGGCGCTCGGGATCACCGCCACGGCCAGCCCGAACAGCACGGTCTTGAACACGAAGCCGGCGGTGACCACCGGATCGAACACCCGGCCCACGGTGCGCGTGTAGTCGGGGATGCCCCAGGGCGACAGGCCGTACACGTTCAGGTACGCCAGCGCCAGCACGATCACGCTGCTGACCATGGCCAGGCTGAGCACCGAAAAAGCGTTGGCGAATACCTGCGGCACCAGGTCGCGCCGCACTTTTTTCAAGCTTTCTTCGGTTGCCACCGCGGCCGGCACCCCTGCCCTGGCCAGCCCCATGGCGGCGGCGTCGAAGGCCATGCCGGCGCGCAGCGCCGCGAACAGCGCGGCCGACAGCGGAATCAATTCCAGCACCAGCACCCGCACCACCATCTCCAGCGCATAGCGCGACAGGCCGTAGCTCTGCGCCGTGACCAGCACGATGCGGATCACGACCAGGCTGACCAGTGCGGTGAGCATCGTGAACCAGGGCAGCACCTGCCAGGTGCTGGCGTAGATGTGGCGCGCCGTGGCCAGGCGGTTGGCGCGGTTGTAGGTCGAGGGCGACAGCGCCATCACCAGCGCCACCGCGCCCAGGTGCAGCATGTGCCACCAGCCGGCCAGCCAGCGGGCGGCGTGCACGCCCCAGTGGCGCGGCTTGATGTACAGGAGAGCGGACAGGGACATGGTCACATGATCCGGTTCAGGAAGGGCGTCCTCCCGATATGTCTCGCACCGGGAGGACGTTGACTGTTCGCGATCGTCATTGACGCCGCGCTTCCTGCACGCCGCCCACTTCCCCGATCGCCGCCAGCGCCTTCTGCAGCTGCCCGGTCGAGCTGATCTCGGCCGTGAACACCATGCGCGCCGACCCCTTGCTGCTCTGGGTATTGACGCCGATGACGTTGATCTTCTCGCGCGTCAGCACTTCCGAGATATCGCGCAGCAGGCCCTGGCGGTCGCTGGCCAGGATGAAGATGTCGATCGGGTAGACCGTCTCCTTGCCGGTGCTGCCCCACTCGGTGTCGAGCACGCGCTCCGGCGCCTTGGACGCCATCTCGGCGAAGTTCTTGCAGCTGGCGCGGTGGATCGACACGCCCTTGCCGCGCGTGACGAAGCCGACGATCGGGTCCGGCGGCGCCGGCTTGCAGCACTTGGCCAGCATCGTCATCAGGCC
>JAKOOD010000232.1 GCA_022701635.1 Burkholderiaceae bacterium
ATGGCGAGGGTGTCGCCGATGCCGTCCAGCGCGCGGCTCGATGCCGCCGGGCGGTCGGCCAGCTGCTCCAGTCCCGCGGCCAGGGTCAGCAGGTGGCCGGCCAGGTTGCCGCTGTCGGTTGTCGACACCACCATCGGCAGCAGCGGCGCCAGGCTGCGGGTGTCGTACCACTGATAGAAGTGGCCGCGCTGGCGCTCCATGCGGCCCATGGTCTGCAGGGTCGCGCGGGTGCGCGCCAGCAGGTCGGCGGTGGCGGCGTAGCCGAAATCCCAAGCCGTCAGGTTGGCCAGCAGCGCCAGCCCGAGGTTGGTGGGCGAGGTACGGTGCGCCACCCGCGGCGCCGGATGCTCCTGCATGCTGTCGGGCGGGAGCCAGTTGTCCTCGGGACCGACGTGGTCTTCGAAGAAGGCCCAGGTGCGGCGCGCCAGCGTGTGCAGAAAGCGCCGCTGGCCGGCGTCGATGGCGGGCACGGGCTGCTGCACGGGCAGGCTGATCCACCAGGCGACGACCGGCGACAGGAACCACAGCAGCAGCAGCGGCGCCGCCGCGAACAGTGCCAGCGGATTGGCGAACGACAGCAGCAGCGCGGTGCCGATCGCGAACCCCGGCGCGAACGTCATGTTGTGCCAGTTGCTTTCCAGGTCGGTGCTCGAACGCGCCAGGCTGGACGCCTTCCACTCCAGCAGGCGGCGCCGGCTCACGCCCAGGCGCCAGGCGCTGCGCGCGATCGCGTCGAGGCTGTACCAGGCTTCGTAGGGCAGGAAGCTCACGTCGAGGGCGGCACGCACGACGCCGACGCGCGTGTCCTGGGCCCAGTTCAGCAGGTGCTGGCGCAGCGTGACGTCGTGCGCCTTGCCGGCCAGGCGGATCAGGGCCTGGAAGAACACCGGCAGGAAGAAGATCGCGAGCACCGCGGCGCTCCAGAACGCCGGCCCGTCCAGCTGCGCCCAGCACAGCAACAGGAGCGCGCTCAGCACCGGCGCCACCAGGCTGCGGCGCAGGTTATCGAACAGCTTCCAGCGAGACAGCGGCGACAGCGGAGTCGGTACCCGGCGGCCGCCAGGCGCCGGCACGCGCGCGCCGAGCCAGCCGGCCAGCTGCCAGTCGCCGCGGATCCAGCGGTGGCGGCGGCCGACGTCGTCGCTGTAGCGCGCCGGGCAGGCTTCGTGGAGCTGGACGTCGCCCAGCAGGCCGGAGCGGACATGACAGCCTTCCAGCAGGTCGTGCGACAGCACCCGGTCGTCCGGGAAGCGGCCCTGGAGCATGCGCTCGAACACGTCGAGGTCGTAGATGCCCTTGCCGATGAAGGAGCCTTCGCCGAACAGGTTTTGGTAAACATCGTGCTCGGCACGCGTGTACGGATCGATGCCGGGCTCGCCGCCGCACAGGCGCTGGTAGCGCGACGCGTTCTCCGGCGCCAGCGCAGCGCTCACGCGCGGCTGCAGCAGGCCATAGCCTTCGACCACGCGGCTGCCGTCGTCATTCAGCACTGGCGCATTCAGTGGGTGCGCCATCGCGCCCACCAGTGCGCGCGCGGTGTCGCTCGGCAGCCGGGTATCGGCGTCGAGCACGATCACGTAGCGCGTTTCGGCCAGGCCGTCGGTACTGCCTTCGACCACGCTGAACGGCGTCCGCGCGCCGCTGCGCAGGAAGGCGTTCAGGTCGGCCAGCTTGCCGCGCTTGCGCTCGCGCCCGATCCAGGCGCCCTCGCCCTCGTTCCAGACGCGCTGGCGGTGCAGGAACAGGAAGGCGTCACCGTCGCGGTCGTGTGCGTACTTGCCGTTCAGGGCGGCGATGGCGGTGCGCGCCTGCTCGACCAGTTCGGCGTCGCCCGGCATGTCCTGCAGCGGCGCGTCGAGCAGGTCGGTCACCAGGCAAAAGCGCAGGTGCGGGTCGCGGTTGGCCAGGTAGCGCACCTCGAGGTCGTCGCACAGCGCGGCCACGTTGTCGCGGCTGTACAGCAGCGCGGGCACCGCCACCACGGCCTGGGCATCGGCCGGGATGCCGGCGCTGAAATCCATGCGCGGCAGCGGTTTCGGACGCACCAGGCGCGCCGCCAGCAGGTTGACCAGGGACAGCGCCAGCTGGCTGGCGCCGAACGCCGCCAGCACGGCGAGCGCGAACAACAGCGCGTCGCCGGCGCCGCCGGCCTGCGCATGGATCACGGCGGCGGCCGTGAACAATGCCGTCAGGATGGCGGCCGCGCCCAGATAAAAAGGCAGCGGCAGGCGGCGCACCGCGCGGTGCGCCGCCGTGCCCGGCTTCAGGCGCCGTTCCAGGCGCGCCAGGCCGCTACCGGCCAGGTAGAAGCCGACGTGATGCGCGCGCGCGCCTTGCGCGCTTTCGCCCGCCAGGGCCAACGCCTCGCCGGCGACTTCGATCTCGCTGCGCCGGCTGGCGCGCGCCAGGCGCTCGATGGTGTGGCGGTAGTGGTCGCGCGTGGCGACATCCATCTTGCCGTAGACGCCGGCCGGATCCTGGCGCAGCGCCTGTTCGACCGCGCTCAGGGTCTCGACGAACTCGCGCCAATCCATGCTGCCGAGCAGGCGCAGGCTGCCGATGCTGTTGGCCACCGAGACCTGGTCCGCGGACTGGCGCGCGATATCGGTCTGCACCGACTGCTCGATGGTGCGCTGGTCGTCGGCCAGGCGGGTCGCGACCCATTGCAGGGCCTGGGTCAGCGGGCCGCTGCGGCCCTGCAGGCGGCGCGCCAGTTCGGCCACGAAGCTCGCGCCCATCGCCGGTACCTCGCGCGCCATGTCGGCCACCAGCAATATCAGGTCGCCCGGACGCTGCTCGGCCTGGCCGGCCAGGCGGTCGGCCCAGCGGTTGGCCAGCGCGCGCTGCCTGCAGGTACGGGCCTGGCGCGCGGCGATGCGGCGCACGTTCTCGAGCAGCGCCAGGCGCAGCATGATCGGGACCGCCCACAGTTCGCCCAGCGCCAGCGGCGCGCCTTCCTGGTAGGCGGCGACGAAGCGCGCCAGGCTTTCCGGTTCGAGCCGGCCATCGCCGTGCGCGACGGCTTCCAGCGCCAGCCGGTAGACGCGCGGGTGGCTGCCCGCCTCGTCCTCCCCCGGCGCCAGGGCCAGGCAGGGCAAGGTCCGGCTGTAATGACGCGGCAGGTGGCTGTGCGCCAGGCGCACCTGTTCCTCGATCATGTAGCGGTGATCGAGCAGCCACTCGGCGGCCGGCGCCAGGCGCACGCCGTCGCGCGCCGCCAGCGTCAGGACGCCGCAGGCCTCGAGGACGACGGCGGCATTCTCCGCCAGGCGGTCGAGCAGGCGCGCGCTGCCCGGCTGCGTGCCCAGCTGGTGCTCGGCCGCCAGCCTGCGCCCGTGCACCGCCATCTGGGCGGCGGAGAACAGTTCGGCACGCAGCGGCGCGGCATCGTCTGGGCGGTGGCGTTCGTCTTTCAAAAGGACCTCGATGTTGGCGTGCGCAGCCGATTGCTGGCAAGCGGGATCGAGGGCGCACGGCTGCCGCCATGCTAAGAGATCAGGTCGTCAATGACAGTGCGTTAGCGTACGCTCGCCTTGCGAGCGGCGTACGCACGCGTTCTGCGTGGGATCAGTGCGCCAGCGCGATCCCGCCGGCGAGCGTCCAGGCCTGCGCGTGGCCGGCGCGGCGCAGGGCCAGTGCGGCGCGGGCGCTGCGGTTGCCGCTGCGGCACACGAACACCAGCGGCCGTTCGGGCGTGGCCAGCAGCTGCGCCAGGTGTTCGGCCAGGCGCGACAGCGGCAGGTTGAGCGCGCTGCGGCCATGCAGGTGGCATGCGCCGGCCTCGGCTTCCGGCTGTTCGCGCACGTCGACCAGCAATGCATCGGCGTGTGCCTGCAAAAAGGCCGCCAGGTGCGCCGGTGCCAGCTGCGCAGCCGAGGCTTCGGTGGCGGCGACGTCCAAGGTGCGGAACGCCTGGCCATCGAGATCGACGCCATGGCACAGCAGGGCCGCGGGCCGCGCCAGCTGCACGTCGTCGGCGTCGCCGGTAAAGGCGATGCCGTCCCCATCGGCGGCCTCCAGCAGGTAAGCCATGCGCGTACCACTCGACGCCAGGCGCGCCAGCACCCGCCCGCCGATCGCGATCGCGGCCGCGTCACCGGGCCAGCCCAGCGGCCCCGGATCGGCCGGCGCCTGTCCCAATGCCGCACGCAGGGCCGCCCGGGCCGCCGCGCCCTCAGGATCGGACCCGGTGCCCAGCACCGCCGCCACGTGCAGGCCGCGCGCGCCGACCAGGGCCGCGATGCGCGGCGCCAGCGCCAGCGGCGGGTCGATCGCCACGCCCACGCCGGCGTCGAGGTCGAACGCGATCCAGCCGTGGCGGCCTTCGGCACTCACCTGCAGCAGGCCGTGCGCGGCGCCGCTCAGGGGCGACGGCCCCAGCAGCGGTGCGCGCAGCAGCTGGCCGCAGCGGCGGATGCGCGCGCACGCTTCGTCGATGAAATCGTCGTCGGCCGTCGGCCCGAACGACAGGCGCACGGCGCCGCTGCTGCGCCACAGCGGCAAGCCCATCGCCGCCAGCACGTAGCTGGGCGCGGCCTTGGCCGCCGAGCAGGCCGACCCGGCGCTGACGCGCAGGCCGGCGGCATCGAACAGGTCGAGCAAGTCTTTCGACGCCAGGCCCGGCACCGCGAAGTTCAGGGTGGTCGGCAGCGCCTGCGCCAGCGGCGCGTTGAACACGATGCCGGGAAAGGCGTCGGTCAGCGCCGCTGCCAGGCGGTCGCGCATGGCCGCCATCCCGGCGTGGCTGCGGAAGGCCGTGCCCTGTTCCAGTTCGGCCAGTACCGCACCCAGCGCGGCGATGCCGGCCATGTTCTCGGTGCCGGAACGCTGCCCGGCTTCCTGGCCGCCGCCGATCATCAGCGGCGTGTAGGGCGCGCCGTCGCGTACGTACAGCATGCCGATGCCCTTCGGCGCATACAGTTTATGACCGGAGAACGGCGCGTAGTCGATGCGGGTCACGGCCAGGTCGAGCGGCAGCTTGCCGAGCGCCTGCACGCAATCGACCATCCAGTAGGCGCGCGGTCCGTGCTCGCGCAGCGTGCGCGCGATGCCGTCCAGGTCGGAGATGACGCCGGTCTCGTTGTTGGCCGCCATCGTGCACACCAGGGCCGCGCGCGGCGCCAGTTCGCGCAGGATATCGAGGCGGTGGCGGCCGTCGGCATCGACCGGCAGCGCCTGCAGGGTCAAGCCGGTGCCGAGCAGGCGGTTCCAGTGCGCCAGGCTTTCCGACACGGCCTTGTGCTCGGTGGCGCCATACAGCAGCAGGTCGCCGCAGGTGTCGCCCGCGGCGCGGCGTTCGCGGATCGCGCACAGCGCCGACAGCACGGCGGTCTGGATGCCCTCGGTGGCGCCGCTGGTGAACAGCACCCGGCCCGGCCCCGCGCCAAGCACGCGGCGCGCCCGGGCGCGGGTGTCGTCGAGGATCTGTTTGGCGCGCAGTCCAGCCGCATGGCTGCTGCTGGGATTACCGAAGCGGCCGCCCATGGCATCCAGCGCGGCCGCGATGGCGGCGGGCAGCACGGGCGAGGTGGCGTTGGCGTCGAGATAAAGTTCGTCGGCGTGGGAAAGGTGGCTCATAAAATAATTGCCAAGAGTCCAAAAAAATTGTGCGCGAGTAGCGCCAGATTGAGTAATATGTTACGGACTCATGCAGGATAAGATGTACTAAAATCTCATCGTTTTTGCCAGCCTTACAGAACAATTATTCTCATACCGGCAGGAAAGTAAAATGAACTCACTCGACAAATACGATTGCGCCATCCTGGCGGCGCTGCAGGCGGATGCCACCCTGTCGATTTCCGGGCTGAGCGAGAAGGTCGGGCTGTCCAGCACCCCCTGCTGGAAGCGGGTCAAGCGCCTCGAGGAAGAGGGGTATATCGAGAGCCGGGTCAGCATCGTCAACCGCAACAAGGTGGGTCTGCCGGTGACGGTGTTCGTCAGCGTGCGCACCGTCGAACACGACGAAAAATGGCTGGAGCGCTTCGCCGCGGCGGTGATGGCCCTGCCCGAAGTGCTCGAATTCCACCGCATGAGCGGCGACGTCGACTACCTGCTGAAGGTGGTCACCACCGACATCGGCGGCTACGACCGCTTTTATAAGAAGCTGATCAAGACCGCGCAGCTGTCCGGCGTCTCGTCGGCGTTCTCGATGGAGCAGATCAAGTACACCACCGCGCTGCCGCTCGACCTGATCTCGCACGGCCTGCCGGCCTGATGCCGCGGCCAGCGCGAATCGTGCGATGATGGCGCCCGTCGGAATCTAGAACGGAGATGCGTCAAGAATGAAAATCGCTTCACTCGCACTGGCCGCAACGCTGCTGGCCACTGCTTCCCAGGGCGCCCTGGCCCAGGACCAGCCCGTGCGCATCGGCCTCAGCGGCCCGCTCACCGGCGCCAACGCGTTTGCCGGCAAGGACAACGAGAACGGCGTGCGCCTGGCGCTCGAGGAACTCAACGCCCGCAAGATCAAGGCCGCGGGCAAGACCCTGCGTTTCGAGCTGATGTCCGAGGATGACCAGGGCGACCCGAAATCCGGCGTCAACGTGGCGCAGAAGTTCGCCGACGCCGGTGTCAAGTTCGTGCTCGGCCCCTACAACTCGGGCGTGGCGATTCCGGCCTCGCGGGTCTACCACGATGCCGGCATCCTGATGTCGACCGTCGGCACCAGTCCCAAGATCACGCAGGCGCGCTATCCGAACGTGTTCCGCATCGTTGCCAGCGACACCCAGGTCGGCGCCTCGATGGCCTCGTACGCGGCCAAGGAACTCAAGATCAGGACGGTCGGCGTGATCGACGACCGCACCGCCTTCGGCCAGGGCATCGCCGACGAGTTCGCACGCCAGGCGCGCGCCTCCGGCCTCACCGTCGCCGGCCGCGAATTCACCAACGACAAGGCGAGCGACTTCGCCTCGATCCTGACGGCGTTCCGCACCAGGAAGGTCGACGCCATCTTCTTCGGCGGCTATGCCCCGCAGGGCGCGCCGATGGCTCGCCAGATGAAGCAGCTCGGCATGGCGACCGTGCGCCTGCTCGGCGGCGACACCCTGTGCAGCCCCGAAATGGCCAAGCTGGGCGGCGACGCGGTCGGCGCCAACGTACTGTGCGCCCAGGCCGGCGCCATGCTCGACAAGCAGGCCGGCGGCCCGGCCTTCAAGACCCGCTACAAGGGGCGCTTCGGGCGCGAGCCGGACGTGTATGCGCCGGCCTTCTACGACCAGACCATGTTCATCGCCAAGGCGATCCAGGATGCGAACAGCATCGACGCCGGCGCGGTCGGCAAGGTGCTGCACAGCGCCAGCTACACCGGCGTGGCCGGCACCTACGGCTACGATGCCAACGGCAACCTGAAACAGACCGCGGTCACGGTCTACACCTTCAAGGGCGGCCAGCTGGCGCCGCTGGCGAACTACTGATTTTCCGGTAAAGACTGGGCGACGGGCGGTGCAAGGGTTATCCTTGTGCCGCCTTATTTTTTGCGGATACCTCCCCATAATGAAACAGATCCTGAAGCTGGGCGCGATCGCAGCCGCCGCCCTGATCGCCTGCGCACACGCCGGCGCCGTCCAGACCAGCGCCAAGCCGGCCAGTGCCAGCACTGCTGCCACCCCTGGCGTGAGCAACAACGCCAAACAACTGGCCAAGCTGGGCGACGACTACTGGAACGCGCAAGCGCGCTTCGATCCCGTCATGGCCGGCGAAGCGGGCGACCCGCGCTTCCCCGACCAGATCGGCATGGCGATCGCACCGAAGAACCGCGCGCACCAGTTCGCGTTGTACAAGGAGATGCTGAAGCGCCTGCACGCGATCCGCCGCGACGGCCTGGCGCAGCGCGACCAGACCAGCTACGACATCCTCGACTTCGACCTGCGCACCACGCTGCGCATGGAAGCCTTCCCCGAGCACCTGCTGCCGCTGAACCAGATGGATGCGATGCCGGTGACGCTGGCGAACTACGCCAGCGGCCAGGGCGCGCAGCCGCTGGCGACCGTCAAGGATTACCAGGCCTACCTGAGCCGCCTGAACCAGCTCACGCCCTGGATCGACCAGGCCATCGCCAACATGCGCGAAGGGATGAAGCGCGGCGTCGTCCTGCAGAAGGCGGTCATGGTCTCGGCCCTGCCCCAGTTCAAGCAGCTGGTCGCGGCCAAGGCCGAGGACAGCATCTATTACGCGCCGGTGAAGCATTTCCCGGCCACCTTCTCGGACGCCGACAAGAAGAAATTGGCCGACGCCTACCGCGCCACCGTCGACGGCAAGCTGAACGCGGCGCTGGCGCGCCTGTCGGCCTTCCTCGAGACCGAATACCTGCCGGCCTGCCGCACCAGCACCGGCTGGAGCGCCCTGCAGGAGGGGAAGAGAGACATGGGCATGGACTGGTACCTGGCACGCGTCGCCAGCCAGACCACCACCGACCTGCAGCCGGAACAGATCCACCAGATGGGTCTGAAGGAAGTGGCGCGCATCCAGGGCGAGTACGCGCGCATCGGCCCGCAGATGGGCTATACCGGCGCGCCGGCGAACTTGCCGACCTGGGTCGGCGAACAGGCCAAGTACAAGCCGTTCAAGACCGAAGCCGAGATCATCGCCGTCTACCGCAAGCTGAACGCCACCCTGAACACCAAGCTGCCGGCGCTGTTCTCGCTGCGGCCGAAGACGCCGCTCGACATCCGCCTGGAACCGGAACTGACGCGCGCCACCGCCTCCGACCACTACACCCCGCCGGCCACCGACGGTTCGCGTCCGGGCGTGTTCTGGTCGGTCGTGAACGACCCGACCCAATACGGCGACACCGGCATGGTCACGCTGTTCCTGCACGAAGGCCAGCCGGGCCACCACTTCCACATCGCGCTGACCCAGGAACTGGGCCTGCCGACCTTCCGCCAGTACTATTTTAATAATGCCTTTACCGAAGGCTGGGCGTTGTACGCCGAGACCCTCGGCAAGGAAATGGGCCTGTTCGACAAGCCGGAAGATTATTTCGGCCACCTGAACGACGAGATGCTGCGCGCGGTGCGCCTGGTGGTCGACACCGGCATGCATGCGAAGGGCTGGACCCGCGAGCAGTCGATCCAGTACATGCGCGACACCCTGGGCTACCCGGAATCGATCGCGCGCAGCGAGACCGAGCGCTACATGGCGTGGCCGGGCCAGGCGCTGGGCTACAAGATCGGTGCCTTGAAGATCCAGGAACTGCGTGCGCGTGCGCAGGCGGCGCTGGGCGACAAGTTCAACCTGCCGGCGTTCCACGCCATCGTGCTGGGCGAAGGTACGCTGCCGCTGGCGCTGCTGGAGAAGAAGGTGGATCGGTGGATCGCCGAGTCCAGATAAGCCGGACCAGCAACGCCTCACGCAGGCGGGGGCGACGCGGTTATCGCTTCCGCTTCGCCAGATCGGCCTCCACCACCTTGCGGAACACGTCCACCGACCACGCCGGGTCGGTCACGTAGATCGCCGGCAGATACACTTCGCCGTTCCCGCGCGCGCGGTGCACGTACACCTTGTTGGGGATGATCACCGTCGCCAGCCCCGACTTCACCTTCTGGAAGCGCACATCCATGTAAGTGGAGTCGGCCGAACTCGGCGCGCCGATCAGGATCGTGTTCGAAAAGGCCGTGAACACGTCGAGCGCGTCGAGGCAGGCGCTGGCGCACTGCCCGGGCACGATGACGTACACCGGCTTCGTGAAGGCCGGCGGGTCGGTCGGCAGGTCGGCTTTCGGATCGGCACCAGCGCCCGCCGTGACGGCAAGCGCATCGTCATCCTTTTCGACATAGAAGGCGTCGCCGCGCGCCAGGGCGGCCTGCATACCTGCGTGCGTGCGCTTTGCCCATTCCACGGCCGACACCTGCTTCTCCTGCGCGAGTTCATCGGCCATGCGGCCCACGTAGGCCGTGTTCTCCTTCGATACGCGCCACCAGACTTCGGTACTGGCACTGCGCGCATCCATGCGCCGCCTGACCCGGTCCTTGCCCCATAAAGCGTAGGCGAAATCGCGGCTCCAGAACGACGAGCCGCCCTGGTTGTCGCGCAGGTCGATGACGACGGCATCCGCGGCAAGGAAGCGCGGGCGCCCGGTCTCGACCGCATTGAACATGGCGCGGTAGGCGTCGCGCTGCCGGTCGTCGGGCTGGAAAGTCGGCATCGCGACCCAGAACAACCCCGGGCGCGGCTCGCTCAGGCCCACCGGCAGCGTCGGTCCGTTGTAGCTCGCCTTGAGCCAGGTATCCGCCTGTGCGTCCTTGGCACGCCAGACCAGGTCCTGTTCGAAGGTCTTGCCGTCCAGGGTAAAACGGCAGCGCCTGGGCCGGCTGACGAAGGGATTGCCGGCATCGACGAAGGTGCGCCGTCCGCGCGCCCACCAATGGCCCGGCTCGTCGATGCGGCCATTGAAGGCGAACAGGTTGTCCGTGATGACCTGTTTGATCGGCTTGCCGTCGCAGGCCGTGACCTCGGCC
>JAKOOD010000245.1 GCA_022701635.1 Burkholderiaceae bacterium
GC
This sequence comes from Burkholderiaceae bacterium, assembly GCA_022701635.1. Lineage (GTDB taxonomy): Bacteria > Pseudomonadota > Gammaproteobacteria > Burkholderiales > Burkholderiaceae_D > Telluria > Telluria phyllosphaerae. The sequence goes on from JAKOOD010000245.1 coordinate 3, forward strand.
CCACCCTACGAAAACAACGCCGCGAATTCACGCGCAGCAGTGGCCGGCTCCTCGGCCCCATACACACTGCTGATCGCCGCCACCATATCCGCCCCGCGCTCCACCAGCGGCCGCGCATTCTCCACCGTCATCCCGCCGATCACCACCACCGGCACCCGCAACGCGGCCTTGGCGCGCGCCACGATATCGGGCGAGGTACTTACTTCATACACCTTCACGCGCGACGGATAGAAGCCGCCAAAGGCCACATAACTCGCCCCCGCCGCCTGCGCCGCTTCGGCCAGCGCGAACTGTCCGTAGCACGACGCCCCGACGATGCGGTCCGGCCCCAGCGCCGTGCGCACCTGCGCCACCGACGCATCGAGCCCGCCCACGTGCACGCCATCCGCATCCAGGCGCAGGCACAGGTCCAAGTGGTCGTTGATCACCAGCGGCCGCCCATGGCGGCGGCACAGCGCGAGCAGGGCGCCCGCCTGTTCCGCGCGCAGCGGGTCGGAGGCCGTCTTGTGGCGGTACTGGACCAGCGCCGCGCCGCCCTCCAGCGCGCTGCCTGTCGCCGCCAGCAGGCGGTCGGTGTCGTCCCAGTCGGGCGTGACCAGATAAAGTCCTCGCATTGTCATCTCCTCAAGCCTGGATCCGGCGCGGGATGCGCTGGCCCGGTGCGATCATGTAAGACGTGGCCAGCGCCTGGTGGCAGTAGCGCTGGGCGTGTTCCAGCGCTGCGGCCATGGCCTCGCCCAGCGCCAGCCGCGCCGCGATGGCGGACGCCAGCGTGCAGCCGCTGCCGTGGAATTCACCGGGCAGGCGCGGCCAGCGCCACGCGCGACCATCCCCGGCGCAGGTCCAGCGGTTGACGACCTCGTCACCCTCGCCATGGCCGCCGGTCACCAGCACGTGCGGGCAATCGACCGCGCCGATGGCCGCCGCTTCCGGCCCGTTCGGCACCAGCACGGTGGCCAGCGCCAGCAGCGGCGCCAGCGCCGCCAGCGCATCGCCGCGCGCCAGCGGGTCGCCGTGGCCGCTGGCCAGCACCGGATCGAGCACCAGCGGCAGCGCCGGATCGTGTTCGCGCAGGCGATACACGATGGCGGCGATGGCCTCGGCATTCGCCCGGTTGCCGGGAATGCCGACCTTGACCGCGCGGATCGGCATGCGCTGGAGCAGCAAGCTGGCCTGGCGCGTCAGCAGGCCGGCATCGACCGGCACCACCTCGCGCACCCGGTTGTTGTCCTGCACGGTCAGCGCGGTGACGACCGCCAGTGCATGCGCGCCCTGCGCCGCAATCGCCTCGATGTCGGCCTGGATGCCGGCCCCGCCCGACGGGTCGAGGCCGGCGAACACCAGCACGCAGGGCCGGGCGGTTTCCTGCGCCGGTTCGGCCATCACACCCGTCCCGCCATCGGCGACGAGGGCGCGGCCGCGAAGCGCCGTGGCATGCGGCCGGCGAGGTAGGCTTCGCGCCCGGCCTCCACCGCCAGGCGCATTGCGCGCGCCATCCGCACCGGGTCCTGCGCCAGCGCGATGGCGCTGTTCATCAATACGCCGTCGCAGCCCAGTTCCATCGCCACCGCCGCATCGGAGGCGGTGCCGACGCCGGCGTCGACCAGTACCGGCACCCTGGCCTGGTCGATGATCAGCGACAGGTTCCACGGATTGAGGATGCCCATCCCGGAACCGATCAGCGAGGCCAGCGGCATCACCGCCACGCAACCGATCTCCTCCAGCATCTTGGCCTGGATCGGATCGTCGCTGCAGTAGACCATCACGTCGAAGCCGTCGCGCACCAGGGTCTCGGCGGCGCGCAGGGTTTCCGGCATGTTGGGGAACAGGGTCTTTTCGTCACCCAGCACCTCGAGTTTTACGAGCTTGTGCCCGCCGAGCAGCTCGCGCGCCAGCTGCAGCGTGTAGACCGCATCCTTGGCGGTGTAGCAGCCGGCCGTGTTGGGCAGGATGGTGTAGCGCGACGGCGGGACCACGTCGAGCAGGTTCGGCGCATGCGGATCCTGGCCGATGTTCACGCGGCGGATCGCCACGGTGATGATGTCCGCTGCGGCGGCCTCGGTGGCGGCGCGGGTCTGGTCGAGGTCGCGGTATTTGCCGCTGCCAACCAGCAGGCGGGAGCGGTACTGCTTGCCGGCGATGGTCAATGGCCGGTCTTCACGCATGTTGTCATTCATAGATAGTCTCCGGACAGGAATCAGCCGCCGCCGATGGCACGCACCACGTCGACCTTGTCGTGCGCCGCCAGCGGGGTCGCGGCCCAGCGCTCGCGCGGCACCACGCTGCGGTTCACGGCCAGCGCCAGTGCTTGCCCGGCCAGCCCGAGCGAGGCGACCAGGTCGTGCAGGCTGCCGCCGTCGGGCACCGCGTGGATGGCGCCGTTCAATTCGATCTGCAGCATGTTCACGCCTTCTGGTACAGCTCGGCGCCGTTGCGCATGAACTCGACCGCCTTCACCTGCATGCCCTGGGCCGCGTAGTCGCGCACTTCCTGCGTGATCTTCATCGAGCAGAAGTGCGGGCCGCACATCGAGCAGAAGTGGGCCACCTTGGCGGAATCCTTGGGCAGGGTCTCGTCGTGGAAGGCTTTCGCCTTGTCCGGGTCGAGGCCGATGTTGAACTGGTCTTCCCAGCGGAATTCGAAGCGCGCTTTCGACAGCGCGTTGTCGCGGATCTGGGCGCCCGGATGGCCCTTGCCCAGGTCGGCCGCATGCGCCGCGATCTTGTACGTGATGATGCCGTCCTTGACGTCGTCCTTGTCGGGCAGGCCGAGGTGCTCCTTGGGCGTCACGTAGCACAGCATGGCGGTGCCGTACCAGCCGATGTTGGCGGCGCCGATGCCGGAGGTGATGTGATCGTAGCCGGGAGCGATGTCGGTGGTCAGCGGGCCCAGGGTGTAGAAGGGCGCTTCGTGGCACTGCTCCAGCTGCAGGTCCATGTTCTCTTTAATGAGGTGCAGCGGCACGTGGCCCGGGCCCTCGATCATGGTCTGCACGTCGTGCTTCCAGGCGACCTGCGTGAGTTCGCCGAGGGTGCGCAGTTCGGCCAGCTGGGCTTCGTCGTTGGCGTCGTAGATCGAGCCGGGGCGCAGGCCGTCGCCCAGGCTGAAGGCGACGTCGTAGGCCTTCATGATCTCGCAGATCTCTTCGAAGTGCGTGTACAGGAAGGATTCCTTGTGATGCGCCAGGCACCACTTGGCCATGATCGAGCCGCCGCGCGAGACGATGCCGGTCAGGCGGTTCGCCGTCATCGGCACGAAGGGCAGGCGCACGCCGGCGTGGATGGTGAAGTAGTCGACGCCTTGCTCGGCCTGTTCGATCAGGGTGTCGCGGTACATCTCCCAGGTCAGGTCCTCGGCCTTGCCGTTCACCTTTTCCAGCGCCTGGTACAGCGGCACGGTGCCGATCGGGACCGGGCTGTTACGCAGGATCCATTCGCGCGTCTCGTGGATATGCTTGCCGGTGGAGAGGTCCATCACGGTGTCGCCGCCCCAGCGGATGGCCCAGGTCATCTTTTCGACTTCCTCGCCGATCGAGGATGTCACCGCCGAGTTGCCGATGTTGGCGTTGATCTTCACCAGGAAGTTGCGGCCGATGATCATCGGTTCCGATTCCGGGTGGTTGATGTTGTTCGGCAGGATGGCGCGGCCGCGGGCGATCTCGTCGCGCACGAATGCGGGGGTGATCTCGCGCGGGATCGCCGCGCCGAACGATTGGCCCGCATGCTGGCGCCCGATCATCTGGGCCATGCGCTTGCCGGTGGGGCCGGCGGCCTCCAGGGTGGCGAGGTATTCCTGGCGCCGCAGGTTTTCGCGCACGGCGACGAATTCCATCTCGGGCGTGATGATCCCCTGGCGCGCGTAATGCATCTGGGTGACGTTGCGGCCGGGGAGGGCGCGGCGCGGCTTGCGCTGCAGGTCGAAGCGCAGCTCGGCCAGCTTGGGGTCGTTCAGGCGCGCGTTGCCGTACTCGGAGGTGGGGCCGGGCAGCTCCGTGGTGTCGCCGCGCTCGGCGATCCAGCCGGCGCGCAGCGAGGCCAGGCCGGCGCGGATGTCGATGCGCGCCTCGGGGTCGGTGTAGGGACCGGAGGTGTCGTACACCCACAGCGGCGGATTCGGTTCATGGCCGAAGGACGCCGGCGTGTCGGCCTGGCGGATTTCGCGCATCGGCACGCGGATGTCGGGGCGGCTGCCCGTGACATACACCTTGCGCGAGTTCGGCAACGGGTTGACGGCAGCGGCATCGACGGTGGCGCTGCTTGATAAGAATTTCGGATCGGCGTTCAAGTGCACTCCTTTGGTCACTGAGGATCGGCGATCCAGCGTGAGGAGTGCGGAGCAGGCTTGCCGGCCGGGAGGCGCGTGCATGCGGACTCTGTAGCTTCCCTTCGCTGGCATTATCCAGATCAGGTTCGAAGGGTATGTCTCACCCGCGCGGTTGATGGCGCAGGACCCCTAGCGTTGTTGTCGCTTCATGCAAATCGAAGGCGACGAGCGGAGTGTACGTCGATTTTTAAAAGATGGCAATGCGTGGTGTGTCGGCCCGCGACGTGGGAACGTCATTCCCGCCAAGGTGCCGCCCAAGGCCGGGAACGACGATTACAATGTGCGGGCCGATTATTATCTTCTGCGGAAATCCCACGCCGCTTCGCCAATGCCCACGCTCACCCAACTCATCCTCTACCCGATCAAATCCTGCGCCGGCATGCCGGTCCCCGCGGCCACGCTGCTCGATGCCGGCCTGTCCGCCCAGGGCGTGCACGACCGCGAATGGATGGTGGTGCTGGAGGACGGCCAGTTCCTCACCCAGCGCGAATACCCGCGCATGGCGCTGATCCGGCCGCGTCCGGAGGGTGACTATCTGCACCTGAGCATGCCCGGCCAGCCCGACCTCGCGCTGCCGCTGGCCTGGAGCGGCAGCGAGACGCCGCGCCGGGTCCGCGTCTGGGACGACCTGGTCGACGCCGCCGATTGCGGCGATGCCGCCGCCGGCTGGTTCAGCGCGGCGCTCGGCACGGCCTGCCGCCTGGTGCGCTTCCGCCGCGACGCCCACCGGCCGACCAGCGTCAAGTGGACCGGCGGCGTCGCCTCGCAGACCCGCTTCGCCGACGGCTATCCGCTGCTGCTGATCGGCCAGGCCTCGCTCGACGACCTGAATGTGCGGCTGCACGGCGCCGGACGGGCGCCGCTGCCGATGGACCGCTTCCGCCCCAACCTGGTGGTCGACGGCCTGGAGGCTTTCGAGGAGGATTACCTGGAGGCGCTGCACGACGCCGACCTCGCGATCCGCCCGGTCAAGCCCTGCGGGCGCTGCCCGATCCCGTCGATCGACCAGGCCACCGCCATCCCCGGCCCGGACCCGCTCGACATCCTGCAAACCTACCGCGCCAACGCGCGCCTGGAAGGCGCGGTGTGCATCGGCATGAACTGCATCGTGGTGCGCGGCGCCGGCACCGAGCTGCGCATCGGCCAGGTGCTGGACGCGGAGCTTGCCTTTTGATGGCGCCAAGCCCGTCGGCGCATGCGTTGATCATCCTGCTGCACGGCGTCGGCGCCACCCCGGCCGCGATGGCGCCGCTGGCCGGGCGCATCGCGCCGGTGCTGCCGCACGCCGTCATCGCCGCGCCGCCGGCCGCCTTGCCCTACGACCTGGGCGAACAGGGCTATCAATGGTTCTCGGTCGACGGCATCACCGAAGACCAGCGCCCGGCGCGCATCCGCGCTGCCTTGCCGGCCTTCGTCGACACCATCCGCGGCCTGCAGCGCGCACATGGTGCGGCGCCCGGGAACACGGTGCTGGCCGGCTTCTCGCAGGGCGCGATCATGGCGCTGGCGGCGTGCACGGAGGCCTGGCTGGCGCACCACGTGGTCGCCATCGCCGGCCGTTTCGCGCCGCTCCCCGCCGCATGGGAAGGACGCACCACGGTCAGCCTGGTCCATGGCACGATGGATGGCACCGTGCCGGCCGATCACAGCCGCCGCGCGGCCGCGCGCCTGGCCGAACTCGGGGCCGATGTGCACCTCGACCTGGTGCCGCGCGCGGTGCACATGCTGGCGCCGCCAATCGTGGAAGCCGTAATCAATGCCTTGGCGCGGCCGTCGCGATTGGCGCCGATCCGACGTTCCGGCAACGCTTAACTCATCTTTACGCCTTTTCGGTTTTCAAGGCGGCCGAGTTAGCGTAATGTTTGAAGTTATTGCTGAAAGGGAACGAACAATGCATGAGCGTGGCGCCAGTGTGCGCGAGTTAATCGCCGAGAACGAGGCCTTGCGGCGCCAGCTGTCCAGCCTGATCGACCAGGCCGAGAGCAACCACGCCATCATGATGCGGCACCAGGCCTTCGACCTCGAACTGGTGGGCGCCGGCAGTTTCCGCGAGCTGGTCGAGACCATCTTCCGCCAGTTGCCGATCGTGTCCAGCCTCGACATCGTGACCCTGTCGCTGGTCGACACCGGCGCCGACATCTATACCGTGATGCACAAGCTGGGCATGGACTTCGAGACCCTGCCCGAACTGCTGTTCTGCGAATACCCGGATGCGCTCGGCTACGACCTGACGGGCGGCGCCACCCCCAGGCCGGCCCTGAGCCTGTACAACCCGGCGCTGCACAACATGGCGTTTCCGCAGCCCCCGGCGGGCCTGGCCAGCGTCGCGCTGGTGCCGCTGCTGCGCAACAAGCGCCTGCTGGGCAGCCTGAACCTCGGCAGCCGCGACCCGAGCCGCTTCACCCCCATCCTCGGCACCGATTTCGTCGAGCACATGGGGTCGATCATCGCGATCTGCCTGGAAAACGTGATCAGCAACGAGATGCTGAAGTACATAGGCCTGACCGATGCGCTGACCGGCGTCTACAACCGGCGCTACATGGACCGGCGCCTGGGCGAGGAGATCGCGCGCGCGCGGCGCCAGGCCTACCGGCTCTCGTGCATGTACATCGACGTCGATCATTTCAAGCAGGTCAACGACACCTGGGGCCACCAGTCCGGCGACGACGTGCTGCGCGAGGTGGCTGCGCGCATCAAGGCCGAGCTGCGCATATCGGATGCGCTGGGCCGCTTCGGCGGCGAGGAATTCGTGGTGGTGCTGATCGACGCCGACCTCGACAACGCCAGCCTGGTCGCCCAGCGCATCCGCGCCAGCGTGGCCGACCAGCCGTTCGTGGTGGGGGAGGGGCAGATGCTGTCGGTATCGGTCTCGATCGGCGTGGCGACGCTGGACGATTTCGAGCGCGACCATCCGATCGAGGGCATGGCGCAGCAGCTGGTGGCGCAGGCCGACCAGGCGCTGTACGCCGCCAAGGTCAACGGCCGCAACCGCGTCGTCGCCTACGGCTGACGCTACCTTGGTGCTA
>JAKOOD010000258.1 GCA_022701635.1 Burkholderiaceae bacterium
CCGAGCGAGGCCAGTTCCAGCATCTCTTCGAAGGTGATCTTTTCAAGGCGGCGCGCCTCGTCGACGATGCGCGGGTCGGTGGTATAGACGCCGTCGACGTCGGTGTAGATCAGGCATTCGTCGGCCTTCAGCGCGGCCGCGATGGCGACTGCCGAGGTGTCCGAGCCGCCGCGGCCCAGGGTCGAGATGTTGCCTTCTTCGTCGACGCCCTGGAAGCCGGTAATGATCACGATCTTGCCGGCATCGAGGTCGGCGCGCACGCGGCGGTCGTCGATCGACTGGATGCGGGCCTTGGTGAAGGCCGAGTCGGTCTTGATGCCCACCTGCCAGCCGGTATACGACACGGCATCCTTGCCGCGCGCCAGCAGGGCCATCGCCAGCAGGCCGACCGAGACCTGCTCGCCGGTGGAGGCGATCATGTCGAGTTCGCGCGGGTCCGGCTGGGCCATGATTTCCTTGGCGAGGCCGATCAGGCGGTTGGTTTCACCCGACATTGCCGATGGCACGACGACGACGCGGTGACCGGCGTCATGCCATTTCGCGACGCGCGCGGCGACGTTCTTGATACGGTCCGTCGAACCCATCGACGTCCCGCCATATTTGTGGACGATTAAAGCCATGAAGTGGGGGTTTCCGCTTGTAAAAAGTCAATAGAGCCTTTTACTGTACATGCTGCGATGCAGAATCTCAAGACCTTGGATGGTCAAACTTATACCGAATTGGTATATGGTCATGCGGAAATAGAATGACAGCGCCGCCGACCTCAATCGCCCGTTTCCCACCGCAGTGCGATGCGCCCTGCTCCTTCTTGCAGGTAATGGCAATCCATGCCGAGCCCGGCCGCGTACAGCAGGTCGATGCCGCGGCTGACGATCGGCAGCCGGGTGCGCTCCCAGGCTGGCACGCCGCTCGCCTGGAAATGCGCCTTCAGGCTGCGGCTTGGACGGTTCGGCGCCAGCTTCAGGCGCTCGCCGCCCTTGCGGAAATCGATCGCCAGCGGCTGGGCGCGCAGCCAGCCGGGATCGAAGCCGGTTTCCGCCGCGTCGAAATGCAGGATGCCGCCGTAGTCAGGGAAAGGCAGCGAGGCTTCACCCGCCCAGCGGAAGGCCTGGGCGTGCTTGTCGATGATGCCTTCGTCGTCCGGGTCACGCATGCCGGCGAGGTCGGGCAGCTTGGGCACGAGATAAAGACGCTCGCGGTGGCGCCGCACATGGCATTCCGGATGCACGACCAGCAGTTGCGCATCCTCGCGCGCCGAGAACAGCTGGCCGATCATCTCGTCCATCCATGCGGTCGACGGCATCGCCAGGCGGCGTACCGAGAACCAGTGGCGCAGGACATTGTTGATGCGGTCCGGGCTCAGCGCGCGCAGCTGCGCCAGGTCGATGGCGTCGCCGTCCAGGCAGCGTTCCAGGTCCTGGCCGGCAACGTCGAGCAGCACACGCAGCGCCGACTGGGCATGCATGCCGCTGCGCGCGACGCGCGCCTGGAAGCCGGGGAAGGCCGCGGCCAGCGCCGGCATCACCGTGTGGCGCAGCGCGTTGCGGGCGTAGCGCGGGTCGCTGTTCGATTCGTCCTCGACCCACTCGATGCCCTGCTCCTGCGCCAGCGCTTCCAGGTCGGCGCGCGCCGTCTGCAGCAGCGGACGCGCCATCAGCAGGTGCGCGTCGCCCAGCAGCGCCGGGGCGCGGTTGGCGGCATCCATGCCGGACAGGCCGGCCGGGCCGGACCCGCGCAGCAGTTGCAGCAGCACGGTTTCGGCCTGGTCGTCGAGGTGGTGGGCGGTGAGCAGCAGGTCCACGCCATGCGCGCGGCACATGGCGCCCAGCGCCGCGTAGCGTGCCTTGCGGGCAGCGGCTTCGATGCCGCTCTTGCCCTTTTCCACGCTGACGTCGCACGCGTCGAAGCCGATGCCGAGCGCGACGCAGGCGGCGGCGCAGTGGGCGCGCCAGGCGTCGGCGTTCAGACTCAGGCCGTGGTGGACGTGGAAAGCGGACAGGGACAGCCCGTGCTCGCGCGCATAGGCGTGCGCGAGACGCAGCAAGACCATCGAATCGAGGCCGCCGCTGAGGGCGACCGCGATCGCGGGCTGGGACGTCGGGAAGTATTCGGACCGCAGGCCATCTAAAGCCTGCACAAAGAGAGAGGAGACGCCGGCAGCAGCCGGCCTGCCGCGGCCAGCCGCTTTACCGAGTTGCATCATTCCTCGCGCGGCGTGGTTTCCTTGAATTTGCCGTAGGCCATCAGCTTGGCGTGACGGGCCTCGATCAGCTCCTTCGGTTTCATGCCCTGGAACTGGCGCAGGGTATCGGCCAGCGCGCGTTTCAGGCCTTGGGCCATGGCGGCCGGGTCGCGGTGGGCGCCGCCCAGCGGTTCGCTGATGATCTTGTCGATCAGCCCGATGGCTTTCAGGCGGTGCGCGGTCAGGCCCAGCGCGTCGGCGGCGTCGGCCGCGCGTTCCGAGGTCTTCCACAAGATCGAGGCGCAGCCTTCCGGCGAAATCACCGAATAGGTGGCGTACTGCAGCATCAGCACCGCGTCGCCGACGGCGATCGCCAGCGCGCCGCCGGAGCCGCCTTCGCCGATGATGGTGGCGATCAGCGGCACCTTCAGTTCGGCCATGACGTACAGGTTGTGGCCGATCGCTTCCGACTGGCCGCGCTCTTCGGCGTCGATGCCGGGGAAGGCGCCCGGGGTGTCGACGAAGGTGAAGATCGGCAGGTTGAACTTCTCGGCCAGCTTCATCAGGCGCATCGCCTTGCGGTAGCCTTCCGGCTTGGGCATGCCGAAGTTGCGCATCGCGCGCTCTTTGGTGTCGCGGCCCTTCTGGTGGCCGATGACCATGCAGGCCTGGCCATTGAAGCGGGCCAGGCCGCCGATGATCGACTGGTCGTCGGCGAAGGTGCGGTCGCCGTGCAGTTCATGGAAATCGGTGAAGATCGCGTTCACGTAGTCCATCGTGTAGGGACGCTGCGGGTGGCGCGCGATCTGGGAAACCTGCCATGGCGTCAGCTTGGCATAGATGTCTTTCGTCAGTTGCTGGCTCTTCTTGGCCAGGCGGTCGATTTCTTCCGAGATGTCGACCGCCGAATCATCCTGCACGAAGCGCAGTTCTTCGATCTTTGAATCGAGCTCGGCAATCGGCTGCTCGAAGCTGAGGAAAGTTGTTTTACTCATTGTACCTCCGGGTGTTTTCGTGGCCGCGCCCGGGTCGACTCACCAGGGGCCGCGGCAGCAAGGGCGCTATTCTATACTGGAATCGGGTCTAAACTGCGCCA
>JAKOOD010000262.1 GCA_022701635.1 Burkholderiaceae bacterium
CGGTCGGTGCGCAGGTTGGTGCCGGCATCGATGAACTGGTGGATCAGGTAACCGTTCGCCGCATGCAGCTCGACGCCGTCGAATCCCGCCGCCATTGCATTGCCGGCCGCGCGCGCGAACGCGGCGACGATCTCCTCCACCTCGTCGGTCGCCAGCGCGCGCGGCGCCGAATGCTGGACCTTTTGGCCGGCCGCCGCGGCGGCGCCCAGGCCGCGCGGATCGATGAACACCTGCACCCCGTCCGCCACCAGCGCCGAGGGCGCGACCGGCGCCGCGCCGCCCGGCTGCAGCGTGACATGGGACAGCCGCCCGACGTGCCACAGCTGCGCGAAGATGCGTCCGCCGGCCGCGTGCACGGCCTCGGTGACCCCGCGCCAGCCGGCCGCCTGCGCCGGCGTATGCAGGCCCGGCGTCCACGCGTAGCCCTGCCCCTGCGGGCTGACCTGGATGCCTTCGGTGACGATCAGGCCGGCCGAGGCGCGCTGGGCATAGTAGGCGGCCATCATGCGCGTCGGCACCTCCCCGGCGCCGGCGCGCGCCCGCGTCATCGGCGGCATCACCACGCGGTTCGGCAGCTGCAGGCCGCCGAGCGTGAACGGATCGAACAGTCCGGCGCTCATCGTGCGCTCTCCCTGGCGGCACCGGCCGCGGATGCGCCCTGCCGCAGCGCCGCGATGTCGATCGCCGCGGCCATGGCGCGGTAGCCGGCGTCGCCCGGGTGCAGGTGGTCGCCCGAATCATATTCTGGGCGCAGGCGGCGCGGATGGGCGGGGTCGCGCAGCACGGCATCGAAGTCGACCACCGCGTCGAAGATGCCGGCGCCGCGGATCCAGTCGTTCAGGCGCACGCGCAGCCGCTCCTTGGCGGGACTGTAGTGGCCGGCATAGGGCGTGCCTTCGAGCGCGCCTTCGAAGGGCGGCAGGGTGCCGACGGTCATGCGCACGCCCCTGGCGTGGGCCGCGGCCAGCAGCTGGCGGTAGCCGGCGGCCAGTTCCTCGGGCGTGACCTGGCTTTCGTCCGGCGCGAACGGGCTGCCGGGCCAGCCGATGTCGTTGATGCCCAGCAGGACGATGACGTCGGTGACGCCGGGCTGGCCCAGCACGTCCTGCCGGAAACGCGCCAGGGCGCTCTGCCCCATGCCGTCGCGCAGCAGGCGCGCGCCCGAGATGCCGGCATTCGCCACGCCGATACCGTAGGACCGCAGCCGCTCGGCCAGCACATCCGGCCAGCGGCGGTCGCTGTCCGGGGTGGAGCCGTTGCCGTCGGTGATCGAATCGCCGAGCGCCACCACCGTACGGCTGTCGCCCGCCGCCTCGACCAGTACCGCCGCCGTGAACAGGCGCCCGCCGATGTGTTCGCCCTGCGCGGCGGCCGGCGCCGCGAGCGTGTCGCCCGCTTCGATCGCGAGCGTCTGCTGGGCGCCCCAGTGAAAGCTGGTCACCGGGGTGTGGGCAGGCAGGTAGCTCGTCACTTCCAGCCGCGCCAGCGGCGGCACGGCCAGCGCGACCGGATCGCTGGTGGCATCCGCACCGGGCGCGATCGACACCGCCGCCTGGCCGCCGAAGGTGAGCGGCAGCGCGGGCCCGGCGCCGTTCACCAGACCGACGCGCACGCCACCGATCCGCAGCGGCAGGTGTCCGTAGCGGTTCGACAGCACGATCCGGATGCGCCGGCCGCCGGCGCTGACGCGCAGGCGCTCGCGCACCGACTGCCGCCCGAGGCTGGCGGGCACGTTCATCGGCAGGGCAAAGCCGTTGTCCCAGCCGGGCTGCGGCGCCGCGTACCAGGTCGTGATCCAGCGCGCCGGGCCGGCTGCCGGCGCGCCCGCCAGCGCATCCTGTCCCAGCACCAGCGCCAGCCCGAGCGCGGCAATCGCACTTTTATGTGAAGCCATCGTTTCCTCCTTGTCAGAAGGTGACCACGATAGGCCATTCAAAATACGGCAGGAAGCCGCTAGAATCGAACATCACTCATTCCAATTCAGAATGGACCCACGATGGACACGCTGCGCGCCATGCAGGTTTTCGTACGCACGCTCGAACTCGGCAGCCTGACGGCGGCCGCGCGCGAATTCGGCATGACCCAGCCGACCGTCAGCAAGCTGCTGTCCCAGCTGGAGCGGCAGTTGGGCGTGCGTTTGTTCGAACGCAGCACCCGCGGCCTGGCGCCGACCGAGCAGGGGCAGCGCTTCCACGCCGACGCCAGGCTGGTACTGGAGCAGTACGATGCCGCCGTCGGCGCGGTCCAAGGGATGAACGGCCAGCCGGCCGGGCAGCTGCGCATCAACGCCCCGGTGGCGCTCGGCCAGTACCGCATCAACGCCATGGTGCAGCGCTTCCTGGCCGCGCATCCCGGCATCGACATCGAATTGATCCTGAGCGACCGCTTCGCCGACCTGGTCGAGGAAGGGGTCGACGTCGCCTTCCGGCTCGGCGGCACGCTGCCGCCGGACGCCGTCGGACGCCACCTGGCCACGGTCGAGCGCTTCCTGGTGGCCTCGCCCGACTACTGCGCCCGGCGCGGCATGCCCGCCCTGCCCGCCGACCTCAGTACGCACGACCTCGTCCGTTTCGCCTGGACGCCCGGTAACAGCATCGACCTGTCGCGTGGCGAGGAACGTGTGCGGCTCGCGGTCGGCGGGCGCTTCCGCGCCAACAATGCGCTGGCGATACGCGAGGCGCTGGCGCTGGGCAGCGGCATCGGTATCTGTCCCGACTGGCTGGTGCGCGACCTCCTGGATAGCGGCGCGCTGCTGCGGGTCTTGCCGGAATGGTCGGCGCCGTCCCAGGATTTGTACCTGCTGACGCCGTCGCGCCGCTACCAGCCCTTGCGCACCAGGCTGTTCATCGATTTCGCCGTCGCACAATTCGCTGCGTTGCCGGGATTCGCGCCGCCGCGCCCGGCATCGGGGCCAGTCGCGACATCCTTCGCGGCGACCGCTGCCGGATGAATATGGCACCATGACGGGCCGACCAGTCGAATCACGTAGTAAATTTTCTTGCGCAATCAATAATCGTGTAGTAAATTTACATTATCCGATTATCCCGAATTGCATCCACCATGGCTCTTTCCGACTTCGACCTCGTTTTCTTCGGCGGCAGCGGCGACCTCGCAATGCGCAAGCTGCTGCCCGCGATGTACGCCCGCGACGTGGCCAACGACCTGCCCGCGAGCGCGCGCATCATCTGCGTCGGCCGTGAAGACATGTCGCAGGACCAGTTCCTGCGCATGGTCGAGACCAATTCGAAGCCGCACATCAAGGAAACGGTGGATGAAGCCGCGTGGCAGAGCTTCCTGCAGCGCATCACCTACGTCGAAGTCGACGCCGGCAACGTCAAGAGCTACAGCGCGCTGGTCGAGGCGCTGCGCGCGGACGACGCGCTGACCCGCGTGTACTACCTGGCGACGCCGCCCTCGCTGTTCGCGCGCATCTGCGAGAACCTGGCGAAGGTCGGCCTGGCCACGCCGAACTCGCGCGTGGTGCTGGAAAAGCCGCTGGGCCGCGACCTCGCATCGGCCAAGCAGATCAACCTGGACGTCGGCAAGGTCTTTTCCGAATCGCAGATCTACCGGATCGACCACTACCTGGGCAAGGAAACCGTGCAGAACCTGCTGGCCCTGCGCTTCGGTAACATCCTGTTCGAGCCGCTGTGGCGCCGCGA
>JAKOOD010000267.1 GCA_022701635.1 Burkholderiaceae bacterium
CCGACCGGCGGCTCGGCCGAACGCATCGTCCAGGCGCTGGCCTGGCTGGCGCGCCAGCAGGTCGGCGTCATCAACCTGAGCCTGGTGGGTCCGTCCAACGGCGTGCTCGAACGGACGGTCGCGGCCATGCTCGCGCGTGGCCACCTGCTGGTCGCCGCGGTGGGCAACGACGGCCCGGCCGCCCCGCCGCTGTTTCCGGCCAGTTACCCGGGCGTGGTCGGCGTGACCGGGGTCGACCGCGACGGCCGCCCGCTGCCGGAAGCGGCGCGCGGCCCCCAGGTGCAATTTGCCGCCCCCGGCAACCACATGGCCAGCGCTAGCACCGGCACACCGCCCTACCGTACGGTACGCGGCACCTCGTTCGCGGCACCCATCGTCGCCGGCCTGCTGGCGCCGGCATTGCCGCGCCCCGACCCCGAACGCGCGCGCGCAGCCGTTGCCGCGCTGGCACGCCAGGCCACCGATGGCAGCGCCACCGATGGTAGCGACAGGGGCCTCGGACGCGGCATCGTCGGCGCCGACATCCGCACCGATCCGGCCAGCCTGCGCCAGTTTTGAATATTTTTTAAAAAAAATTTCCGGACGATGGAATAAACAGCCGAGCCGGCACGTTTTCCTTACAAGGCGGCGGACAGTCCGCACCACTTCAAGGAGATCCATCATGAACAAGCAACGCATCGTCCAGAACATCACCCTCGTCTTCGCCCTCGGCATCGCGGCGTCGGCCCAGGCCCAGCTCCTCGGCGGCGGCCGCCTCGGCGGCTCGGTCGGCGGCATGCTCGGCGGTTCCGCCGGCGCCATGCATGGGATGAGCGGCATGGGCGGCATGGGCGGCATGGCCACGCGCAACGCCGGCATGGACCAGGTGCGCAACGAGGGTGGCATGGCCGGCGGCAGGAGCAACGCCGGCGGCAGCCTGGCTGGCAATGGCGACGTCGCGCTGAGCGGCGGCGCCAGCGGACTGGGCAGCGTTGCCGGCGCCGGCGCCGATGCCGCGCGCGGCATGGCGGCCCCGGTGCGCCAGGGTGCGGCAGCCCAGATTGACAGCACCCGCGGCTACGCGGCCTCGAGCGCGGCCAATGCGCGCGACACGGCACGCGCACTGCCGCAGGGTGCGGCGGGTGGCGTGCAGGGCATCGGTGCAGCGGCGTCTTCGCTGGGCGTCTCGGGTTCGACCACCGGTTCGTTGCAGGCGGGCGGCAGCGGCAGTGGCAGCGGTGGCGGCACCAGCGGCGGCGGCGCCAGCGGCACCTCGGCCGGCTCCGGCCAGGCAGCCGGTCAATTGAGCGGCAATGCAAGCGGGCTTGGGAACGTTGCGGGCGCCGGCGCCGACGCGGCGCGCGGCATGGCGGCGCCGGTGCGCCAGGGCGCCGCGGCCCAGGTCGACGACACCCGCGGCTACGCGGCCTCGAGCGCGGCCACTGCGCGCGCTACGGCACGCGCGCTGCCGCAGGGCGCGGCGGACGGGGTGCAAGGCATCGGCGCGGCGGCGTCTTCGGTGGGCGTCTCGGGTTCAAGCCAGGGTTCGCTGCAGGCCGGCGGTAGCGGCAGCGGTGGCGCCGGCGGCAGCGGCACCTCGAGCGGTTCCGGCAGCTCGACCGGCAGTAAATAAACGGCAAACAAACGGCAAACGCAACCGCGCGGCGGCAGTCAGGATGTGATCAGGCCATGCTCGTCAAGCACGTCGTGCAGCAGCTCCAGCCTGATCACCGGATTGTCCAGCATCAGCATGTTCTGCTTCTGCCCGTTCGGCAGCGGCAGCAGCTCGCACCAGCGGTTGGCCACCCAGCCGCAATCGTCGAGCCGGAACGGCGGCTGCACCGGCCAGCGGCTTTGCGGCACGTCGTGCAGCGAGGCCAGCACGCGGTCGAGCGCATCGGCCGCGCCCTTCAGGTCGGACGGAATGCGCACAGCGTGGTCTTCCTCGACCAGCTCGGCCTCGGCCATCCACAAGCCGTTGGCGCGGCGTTCGGTGTCCTGTACGCGGAAGCGCTTACCGCCGCGGCACACCACCTGCAGCAGGCCCGGCGTGGACGCCGTCGTGTCCTGCACCGAGGCCAGCGTGCCGGCACCGACGAAGCGCTCGATGCCTTCGGGGTGGCGCACCTCCTGGCCCTGGGTCAGCAGTACCACGCCGAAAGGTTCGTCCTCGGTCAGGCAATGGCTGATCATGTCGAGATAGCGCACCTCGAAGATCTGCAGCGGCAACACGCCATCCGGAAACAGGACCGTGCTGAGCGGGAACAAAGGTAAGGAGATGGTCGCCATGCGGGCATCATGACAGATTCGCCGCGCCGCATGGAGCACGATTGGGAGCAGGATTCGGAGCACGATCGCGGGCACATCGGCCGCCTTCGGCTCACTCGTCCGGCGCCTGCAACGGCAAGGTGCGCAGCGCATCGAACAGCGTCCGCAGGCGCCAGCGCAGCCGCGCCCAGCCGGGATCGGGCTGCTCCAGTACCCGCACCAGCACGCGCGCGCCGGGCGCAAGGTCGCAGGCGAACGGAAACTCGCCGGCCTGTTCGAAGGGCAGACGGAATTCGCGGCCCGGCAGCACCCGCACCTGGCCGAACACGTGCGGCGCCGCGTCGCGGTTACGCAGCAGCAGCACGTCGCGCACGCCCAGGGTCAGCCAGACCTGGCCCGGCACCCGGACCCGTCCAGGCTGCGGCGCCGCGGTTGGCGCCGTAGTTGGCAATGGAATGCGAGGGAAATCGAAACCGAGTTCGCGGGTGGGATAACGCAAGGGAGCCAGTGCGGCCCAGGCCAGCACGGCCAGCAGGACCGTCGCCAGCGCCAGCTGCACGCGGCGTACCAGGCTCACGCAGTCACCGTGAAGAAGCGAAAGTGATGGGAAATCATGACAGCGAGGAAAATAGTGTTCGATTGTAGCGAGAGGAATTGCGCATCGTAAATGTCATGTTGTCCATGACAAGGCCTTTTGTGCGCCTGCCATCGGCAGAGATGCGTATGCTTTCTGGCGACGGCGCGTCCCCTGCCGGCAACGGAACTGACGATCGTCCCTGTCGCGTCTCGTCTGTCACTATTGTATACATGCCGCCATCCGATTCCTCACACGTCGCGTCGCCTGTCCACCCTGCCCCTGCGCGCAGCCCGGCATCCATTCCGCTGCTGCTGGCCGCCCTGGTCTTCCTTGCGTCGCTGGTCGTCACCTACATGGTCGCGGACAGCGCCGAACGCGCCACCGAAAGCGAACTGGAAAGTACCTTCCACTACCGTGCACGCGACCTCGAAACGCTGCTGGGGCGCCGCCTGACGGTCTACGAGCAGGTACTGCGCGGCGGGCGCGGTTTCCTGCGCGGCTCGGTCGACCTGAGCCGTGCCGACTTCGCCGAATACTATGGCGTGCTGCGCCTGAACGAACGCTTTCCCGGCATCCAGGCGCTCGGGATCGCGACGATCGTGCCGCGCGCCCAGCTCGACGCTCACGTGGCCGCCGTGCGCGCCGAGGGTTTCCGCGACTACGACATCCGTCCCGGCGGCGAGCGCGACCCGTACACCGCGATCACCCATATTGAACCCTTCAACGAACGCAATCACCGCGCCTTCGGCTACGACATGTTCAGCGAACCGGTGCGCCGCGCCGCGATGGAAGCCGCACGCGACAGCGGCCGCGCCGCCTCCACCGGCAAGGTCGTGCTGGTGCAGGAAGGCCCGCTGGCAGGCCATGCGGCCGAGCAGCCCGGCTTCCTGATGTACGTGCCGGTCTACCGCGCCGGCCTGCCGCAGTCCACGCCGCTTGAGCGGCGCGCGGCCATCATCGGCTGGGTCTACGCGCCGTTCCGCATGAACGACTTGATGCAAGGCCTGGGCGGCGCGCACGCCAGCGAACTCGAAGTGACCATCTACGATGGCCGCCAGCCGCTGCCCGCGGCGCTGCTGTACCGTTCGGCGGCCGCGCGCAAGCGGCAAGCGGCAGCCGGCGCCGCCCAGCGGCCACGCTACAGCTACACCGCGCAGCTCGACAACGCCGGGCACCCGTGGACGCTGGTGATCGCCTCCTCGCCGGCCCTCGAAAAGGCCGCCGGACGCCGCACTACGCTGGCGATCGCGCTGACCGGCATCGGCCTCGGCCTGCTGCTCAGCCTCGTGATCTGGCTGCTGGCCAGCGAGCGCCGCCGCGCCCTCCAGCTGGCCAGCGGCATGACCCAGGAACTGCGCGTCTCGCGCGACCGCGTCGACGCCGACCGCCAGCGCAT